>JAHEGF010000280.1 GCA_024645155.1 Phyllobacteriaceae bacterium
AAATGGGTACTCGAAATGGTTTGGGCGCGAAAGATACGCCGTCAGGCCAGGTGCCTGACGCACATTGATATCTAAGCCTCGCGACCAGCAGATATCTTGCTATGATCAAAGTTCCAGATCAATTCGGGAACATGAAACCGAGATCACCTGTGCAGGGAACCAGCCCAGCAAAGGCATGGGCATACGGATTGATCTCTTTTGCAATCACATTTTCGAACTCGCCGATCAGCGCGAACTTGCGCTGAGCTCGCAAATAAGCACTTTCATGGGGTCTTCACGGGTTCGGACCATCTCAAACAAACAGCACTCGGGTTCAGCCCTGTACGCGGCGATGTAAGGTTTTGAGATCCAGGCAAATTCTGCCTCCGCGCCTTCGTGAAGCGACATCCATCCGCCAATATACTTGTTCCCCGAATGTGGCTTGGTCACTGCCAGGTTGGTCGAAAGCCCTACTCCAGAACGTAGAATTTTTGGCACCGCACATGTCCAACCTTGCAGTCTTGCAACCTCCGAAAATTCGTCCAGTCGTATTGTAACGGCCGAACGATCAAATCACAGTCTAGTGAAGCTGGTCGACGCTCGCCAGCAGCGACGCATTGCCTCCGGCCGCGGTTGTATCAACGCACACCGCACGCTCATGTACGGTTGCGGCTGGATAATACCGTTCGCAGATCACCGGAACGATCGGACCTGGCCGCAATGAAAATTCCCGCCGGATATCGCGTGTGGTTTCATAGTCGAGAATTGCCAGCACCACGTCTGCATTCGTCGCCGCAAGGGTTTTTGCGTCCGGCACCTGGTCGGCCGTGGCTATCGGAAAGCCCTTGCCCGAAAGCAAGGACAGGGTTTTGCCCGCTCCATGCGCGATCGCAAGGACTGCATTGCCTGCAGCGAGCGCCTGAACCGCCTGGTCAATCAGGATGTCGGGCGATCCGCCAAGACAGATCACCCGGCCGCGGGCGACCAGGCGCAGCGTGTTGGCTTCGCCCGTCGGACCGGGCAGATCAACGGGACCCGGATCGAGCGATGCGGCGGCAGAGATGGCTCCGGAAGCCTTGCCGCGAAGTGCCTGGCGCAGTGTCGCAATCCGGTCCGGCCGCAACGCCCATTCGCTGGCATCCGGGAAATTCAAGGTTGGCTTTTCGCAAGCAGCCGCGCCGGTTTCCGAACCTTTTTCCGGCTCAGCACGCTCAGCCGGGAGCTCTTTTCTAAATCGTCGTAGATAATGCGGCCCACCGGCTTTGGGTCCGGTACCGGACAGGCCCTCGCCTCCAAATGGCTGCGATCCGACAATCGCGCCGATTTGGTTGCGGTTGACGTAGACATTGCCGGCGTGAATGCCGTCGACTACATGCTGAACACGTGCCTCGATACGCGTGTGCAAACCGAATGTCAGCCCGTAACCGCGTGCATTTATGTCTGAAATGACGCGGTCGATATCGTCGGCCTCGAATGTTGCAATATGCAGAACCGGACCGAAGATCTCACGTTCCATTTCGTCGATGCCCGCGACCTTGAAGATGCACGGTGAAACAAATCTGCCGCCTTTGGTTTCATCCAGTTTGGCGATCAACCTGCCCTGTTCCTCCATTGCTGCACAATAGGCTGCAATAGAAGACCGGGCATCCTCGTCGATGACCGGACCGACATCGGTTGACTGGACCCACGGATCGCCAAGTTCGAGGGTTTCCATGGCGCCTTTAAGCATTGTTGTAATGCGCGTCTCGACATCCTTTTGTACATACAGGACACGCAACGCCGAACAGCGCTGACCGGCACTTTGAAATGCCGAGGCAAGAATGTCGCGCACTGCCTGTTCCGGCAATGCAGTGGAATCAACGATCATCGCATTGAGCCCGCCCGTCTCGGCAATCAGCATTGCATCGGGCGCCGCAGATTTTGCCAATTGCCGATCGATCAGCTTGGCAACTTCGGTCGAACCGGTAAAGCAAACACCGGCGATATCCGGGTGCGATACGAGCGCAGCGCCAACACCTGGACCGTCGCCGGGCAACAAATGCAAAACGTCTGCCGGTACACCGGCTTCCCGGAACAGGGCGACTGCGCGCGCTGCAATCAGCGGCGTCTGCTCGGCCGGTTTTGCGACCACTGCGTTGCCGGTTGCCAAGGCAGCCGCGATTTGCCCGGTAAAGATCGCCAGCGGAAAGTTCCATGGCGAGATACAGGCAATGGCGCCGCGCGCCTGGGTCCCTGGCTCGCAGGATGCGGCCTGACCGGCATAGTAGCGCAAAAAATCCACGGCTTCGCGGACTTCGGCAATACAATCGGCCAGCGTCTTGCCAGCCTCCCGAGCGGCAAGGGCGAAAAACTCAGCCGCATGTTTTTCACAGAGATCAGCGGTTTTCAGAAGAATTGCACCGCGCTTCTCAGCGCCCAGCGCCGACCAGTTTCCGTACGCCTTTTTGGCTACCTTTACTGCTTTCGTGACCTGTTTTACAGATGCCAGGCGCACGGTCCCCACAACCTCTTCCGGTCGCGCGGGATTGCGTATCTCGATCAGCTCGCCATCGCCAATTGCTGGCGTTATGGGCGCAATTGACCAGCGAAATGGCGCGGCAAATTTTCCTCGCTCCTTCTCGATCGCAACGACTTCCATGGGGTCGGTGACATCCCAGCCTTTTGAATTTGTGCGGTTATTTCCGAAAATTCCTGAAGGCCGGTCGATCGCGTCGTTGAATACCGGCACAGTTTCGGCAACTGCCTCCAACGGATCACGCGCAATCAGTTCGGCAGGCACATTCATGTCGACGATCTGGTTGACGAAGGAGGAGTTGGCGCCGTTTTCGAGCAAGCGGCGCACGAGATAGGCCAGCAGGTCTTCATGCGCGCCAACAGGCGCATAAATGCGGCAGCGCGTGCCCTCGGTCTTTCTGATGATCTCGTGCAGTTCCTCCCCCATGCCGTGAAGACGCTGGAACTCGAAGCAGTCCTTGCTTGGTGCCATTTCCAGGATCGCCGCAGCAGTATGCGCATTGTGTGTTGCAAATTGCGGATAAATGCGGTCGGTCATTGAGAGGAGTTTTCGCGCGCACGCCATATATGACACGTCGGTATTGGCCTTGCGGGTAAAAACCGGGAAGCCTTCAAGCCCGAGAACCTGGGCACGTTTGATCTCGGTGTCCCAGTAGGCGCCCTTGACGAGGCGCACCATGATGCGGCGGTCAAGTTTTTCTGCAAGCGCTGCCAGCCAGTCGATAACGTAGTAGGCTCGGGGACCATAGGCCTGAACCACGACACCAAATCCATCCCAGCCGGCGAGCGCCGGATCGCCCAGGACCGTTTCGATGACGTCGAGGGACAGATCAAGCCTGTCCATTTCCTCGGCATCGATGTTCAGACCCATGCGGGCGCGCTTTGCCGCGTGAACCAATTCCAGCAAACGTTTTGAAAGCTCGGGAACAGTCTGTTCGCGCTTCAGGTATTCGTAGCGCGGATGCAACGCCGACAACTTGACCGAGATCCCCGGATTGGTACGGATTTCACCGGATTTCGAGTGGCTGGAAAGCGCATTTATAGCATCGCTGTATGCCTTGTGATACCGCATGGCGTCAGCGTCCGTACGCGCTGCTTCGCCCAGCATGTCGAAGGAATAGAGATACCCCTTCGCCTGGTAGGACCGGCCATTGCGAACCGCCTCGGCTATCGACTGGCCGAGCACGAACTGTTCGCCCATTTCGCGCATCGCCCTGGCGACCGCGGTTCGGATTACCGGTTCGCCAAGCCGCCGCACCATGGCGCGCAGCGTTCCTTCGATCCCGTCGTCACCTTCTTCCAGCACGTTGCCCGTCAGGGCAAGCGCCCATGTCGAGGCGTTGACGAATATGGAACTGGACTGGCCGGAATGGGCAGACCAGTCGTGCGGCGCTATCTTGTCACGGATCAGGTCGTCCATCGTTTCGGCGTCGGGAACCCGAAGCAACGCCTCGGCCAGACACATCAGCGCGACACCTTCTCTGGTTGACAAGCCGTACTCGGCGAGAAAGGACTCCATCAATGCAGGATCGCCGGAACTCCTCACCGACCGGACCAGTGTTGCCGCCCGTTTGCTAATGCCCGCGCGTTGATCTGCACCAAGCGCTACTGCCTTTGCCAGATCGCCGACAACAACACCTTCATCTGCGATTGCATGTGCCCTGATGCGGTCGCGGATAACGCCAAGTTTTCGGTCACCCATGACATGATCTCCTGACCGGGATTTAAGATGGCAGTATCATATCAGAAGGTGAAATACGCTTCTGTCCGAATTTCATCTTTCCTTAGGCAATAATCCAGAATTTGTGATAGGAAGAAGATTATTTTACCATGCTATTTGATGAAATTAGGCAATA
>JAHEGF010000060.1 GCA_024645155.1 Phyllobacteriaceae bacterium
AAGAACATCATCGAGAAGGAGCGTCGCGGGGATTATCTCGGCGCGACCGTTCAGGTCATTCCTCATGTCACGGACGAGATCAAGGATTTCGTGCTCGACGGCAATGACGAGTATGATTTCGTCCTGTGTGAAATCGGCGGCACGGTTGGTGATATCGAGGCGATGCCGTTTCTCGAGGCGATCAGGCAGCTAGGCAATGATCTGCCGCGAGGCAGTGCCGTTTATGTTCATCTGACCTTGATGCCATGGATACCGGCGGCAGGAGAGCTGAAAACCAAGCCGACCCAGCATTCCGTCAAGGAACTGCGTTCAATTGGTATTGCGCCGGACATCCTGCTTGTACGCGCGGATCGCGAAATACCGACCGAAGAACGCCGCAAATTGTCGCTGTTTTGCAATGTCCGCCAATCGGCCGTCATCCAGGCGCTCGATGTTGCCCATATCTACGATGTGCCGGCGGCCTATCACAAGGAAGGTCTCGACGGCGAGGTTCTGGCCGCGTTCGGCATTGACCCGGCACCAAAACCCCGCATGGAGCGTTGGGATGAGGTGGCCGACCGGATTCACAATCCCGAGGGCGAGGTTACCATCGCAATTGTCGGCAAATATACCGGTTTGAAGGATGCCTACAAATCCCTGACCGAGGCGCTCAGTCATGGCGGCATGGCCAACCGGGTGCGGGTCAAGCTGGACTGGATCGAGTCGGAGATATTCGAGAAGGAAGACCCTTCGCCCTGGCTCGAAAAGGTGCATGGAATACTCGTACCCGGCGGATTTGGCGAGCGTGGCGCCGAGGGCAAGATCATGGCCGCCAAGTTTGCCCGCGAGAAGGAAATTCCGTATTTCGGGATATGCTTCGGCATGCAGATGGCCTGCATAGAGGCAGCCCGCAACCTGGCAGGGATAGAGGACGCGACGTCGTCGGAATTTACCGATGCCGGTACCCATGTCGTTGGTCTGATGACTGAATGGCTCAAGGGCAACCAGCTTGAAAAACGCGAACAGGCGGGCGATCTAGGCGGTACCATGCGCCTTGGTGCCTATCCGCATCCGCTCACTCAAGGAACCCGTATCGCATCAATCTACGGTTCGAACGAGGTTTCGGAACGCCATCGCCACCGGTACGAAGTCAACATTGACTACAAGAAGCGCCTGGAAGCGGCTGGTCTGGTGTTTTCCGGCCTGAGCCCAGACGGATTGCTGCCCGAGACTGTGGAATATGCCGACCACCCATGGTTCATAGGGGTTCAGTATCACCCGGAGCTGAAATCCAGGCCGTTTGATCCGCATCCGCTCTTTGCGAGTTTCATTGAAGCTGCAGTCGAGCAATCGCGGCTGGTCTAGGGGCGACCACAACGGTTTTGATATCTTACAGCGGCAGGGACGAAATCGTCACGCAATGGGCGTGGGTGGAATCCGATTATGATCAACTGCCCCTGGCCGCGGGCGCAGACGCCCGGGGCAGGAACCTGTGAACCAGAACCACCATATGCTCATCGCGGCTGCGTGCTGAATTGCCGCCCATTACCACGGCAACCAAACGGCGGCCGCTGCGCGAAACCGACGTTGCCAGGTTGAATCCGGATGCGCGGATATAACCGGTTTTCAGGCCGTCGGCGCCTGGTATCTGTTCGAGAACCTTGTTGTGGCCGCGAACGGTTCTTCCTTGAAAGGTAAACTGGCGAAGGCTGAAATAGTGGTAATGGTGCGGAAAGCGCTGGCGCAGTGCAATCGACAGCCGGGCCATGTCGCGGGCCGTCGTTCGCTGCGCGGAATCCGGCAGGCCTGACGCATTTCGAAACGTTGTACGTGTCATACCCAGGTCACGTGCCTTGCCGGTCATCATCGCGGCAAATTGTGCCTCGCTGCCTCCCAGATACTCGGCCACTGCCGTTGCCACATCATTGGCGGATTTTACAACGAGCGCCCGTATCGCCGTGTCAACATTGACAGACTGGCCTGGTTTCAGGCCGAGTTTTGACGGCGGGCGATTGCGCGCAACGTCAGAGACCGGAATCAGCGTTTCCTTTGTGACCCGATTGCTGTCGAGCGCCTCCAGCAGCATGTAAATTGTCATCATCTTGGTCAGCGATGCCGGATAGCGCTGCAAATCCGCACCAACCGAATAGAGTGTCTCACCCGAGCGGACATCGACGACAATTGCTGCATATTTCGACGATGCCGCATTCGGCGTCGGAATGCGCAAAGCCTCTGACGTGGTACACGCCGCAAGCAGGCCCGCAACAAGCACAGCAAATGCAAGGCGCAATATCATGCGAAGATCGAAAGCGTGTGCGCCCAATGACCCTTGCAGGGGTAGCCCCTGCCTTCCCGAACAATTGGCAGCAATCGCCGATACCGGCTGGAGCTGCATTCGTTTTACCCTGCGCGGTTCTGCCAGAGTCTTGCGGCGTTGCCAAGATTATAACGTTGCAACCGTGCTGCCGCCTTGAAAATGTGGTGGATTTCGGGCAAATGGCGCCGATGATTGATGCGCACGTAACTGCAAGCAGGCATCTGGATCACTGTGTCCTTCCGACAGCGGACCTGGAAACGGCACGGCAGCGATTGACCGCGCTGGGGTTTACCGTCGCGCCTGAAGGCCGTCATCCATTCGGGACGAGGAATGCCTGCGTATATTTTACCGACGGCACATTTTTGGAACCGCTATCCGTGGGCAGCAAGGAACGGGTTGAACAGGCGGTAAACCGCGGCAACCCATTCGTGCTTCGCGACCAAAGTTACCGTTTCCGGCGCGGTGAAGAGGGATTTTCCGCGTTGGTACTGAGTACCCGCGATGCGTCCGCCGATCACGCCGATTTCCGGCGCGCGGGCATCTCCGCAGGCAGGATTTTGCGTTTCAGCCGCGGCGTTCGCGACCTGGAAGGCAAGATGGACAAGGCATCGTTCAAATTGGCCTTCGCTGCTGATCCAAGGGCGCCAGACGCCTTCTTCTTTACCTGTGAACGGGTTCGCACGCCTTCGGTCGACCGCACGGCGCTGCAGCACCATGCCAATGGCGCAACAGCGATATGTCAGGTCGTCATGACGGAGATCAATCCGGGAGATTTTTCCCGGTTCATGGAAATCCTCACCGGAAATAAACCAGAACTGTCAGCGTCTGCAGGTATGGAAATCGCTGCCGGTGACCATATGATATCGGTCCTTGATCCGGAACGGTTGTTGGCCGAATTCGCTCTAAAGGCCGGTCACGCGCGCGGTTTGCAATTGCGGGCAATCGTTTTTTCTGTTCCGGATATCGTCCGGACCCGAAATATGCTTGAAAGCAACGGCGTCATGTTTCGAGTGCTCAAGGATCGGCTGGTGGTTGAACCGCATGCGGGGCAGGGCGCGGCGTTTGCATTTGAAGAGGCTCGAAATAGCTGAATGACCAATCCCCTGAAAGAGGTGTGCGCAGGCAGCGTCAAATTTTCCAATGCCGCACCGCTGGCATTGATTGCCGGACCCTGCCAGATGGAAAGCCGCGATCATGCGTTTGACATGGCCGGTCGCCTGCAGGAAATCGCTGCGGCAGCAGGCATCGGCCTCGTCTACAAAAGTTCCTTTGACAAGGCGAACCGTACATCTCTGGCTGGAAAACGCGGCCTTGGCCTCGACAAGAGCCTGGCAGTGTTCGCAGACCTTAAAAAGGCTTTCGGGTTGCCGGTTTTGACCGACGTGCACACCGAGGCGCAGTGCGCCGAGGTTGGCGAAGTAGCCGACATACTGCAGATCCCCGCCTTTTTGTGCCGCCAGACCGATTTGCTGGTTGCGGCGGCTGAGACCGGCCGCGTTGTCAATGTAAAGAAAGGGCAGTTCCTGGCGCCGTGGGACATGGGGAATGTCATCGAAAAGATCACCTCCAGCGGTAATCCGAATGTTCTGGTGACGGAACGCGGAACGTCCTTTGGTTACAATACACTGGTTTCCGACATGCGCAGCCTGCCCACGATGGCGGAATTCGGCGCACCTGTCATATTTGATGCGACCCATTCGGTACAGCAACCAGGCGGTCTTGGCGGCGCGTCGGGAGGAGAGCGGCGATTTGTGGAAACGCTCGCGCGCGCAGCAGTAGCCGTCGGTGTTGCGGGCGTATTCATCGAAACCCATCAGGATCCCGACAATGCGCCCTCCGATGGTCCCAATATGGTGCCACTTTCGGCTATGCCGGCTCTTGTCGAAACCCTGATTGCCTTCGACAAGGTATCGAAAGGTTACTGAATCTGGCGCTGTTCAGTCGTTGTATTGCAGTGCTGGAAACCCCGCCGAGTCGCTTTGCTGCTTGGTCGGTTCACAGGACGTGACAAATGCTGCAGCGATAAAAAGCAGGCTGACAATACCGCTAAGATTGGTCATTGCGAAATTCCCTCTTGGGTTTCGCCCCCGCAATAGGAAATGTGGCGGGCAATTATGGTTAATTTCATGCTATTCGAATGAAATCATGTGACAGGGATTTTCGATCCGTGATCCATTCGCTAAGAGCAGCGCTATAAAGTTACACACAGGGAATCATTCCATGACCGCCATCATCGACCTTATCGCGCGCGAAATCCTGGACAGCCGCGGAAATCCGACAGTCGAAGTCGATATTGTCCTGGAAGACGGTTCCATGGGCCGCGCAGCGGTACCATCAGGCGCATCAACGGGAGCCCACGAGGCGGTCGAATTGCGCGACGGCGGAAACCGCTATCTCGGCAAGGGTGTCCAAAAGGCAGTGGATGCGGCCAATGGCGAGATTTTTGATGCGATTGGCGGAATGGAGGCGGAAGCCCAGCGCCATATTGATGCAACCATGATCGAGCTTGATGGCACCGACAACAAGGGACGCCTTGGTGCCAATGCCATTCTTGGCGTATCGCTTGCAGTTGCCAAGGCGGCTGCGGAAGCGGGTGGCTTGCCGGTCTACCGCTATGTCGGCGGTACCAATGCAAGCCTGTTGCCGGTTCCGATGATGAATATCATTAATGGCGGCGCACACGCCGACAACCCGATCGACTTCCAGGAGTTCATGATCATGCCGGTCGGAGCCGGTTCGATACGCGAAGCGGTGCAAATGGGCGCCGAAGTCTTTCATACACTCAAGAAGCGCCTCAAAGATGCAGGCCACAATACCAATGTCGGTGACGAAGGGGGATTTGCACCCAATCTCAAGAACGCCAAGGCGGCACTCGATTTCATCATGACGTCGATTGAAAGCGCCGGATACAAGCCCGGCGACGACATGGCGATCGCACTCGACTGTGCCGCCACCGAATTTTTCCGCGACGGCGTCTACGACTACGAAGGCGAGGGAAAAAAGCGTGATGGCAAGGCACAGGCGAAGTATCTGACAGGTCTTTGCAAGGATTACCCGATCATCTCTGTTGAAGACGGTATGGCGGAGGATGATTGGGAAGGCTGGAAGATACTTACCGAAATGGCCGGAGACCGAGTCCAGCTTGTCGGTGATGATCTGTTTGTCACCAATTCCGCACGTCTCGGCGACGGGATTTCAATGGGTGTCGCCAATTCCATACTGGTCAAAGTCAACCAGATTGGAACACTGACCGAAACGCTTGATGCCGTGGAGATGGCCCACAAGGCAAACTACACTGCCGTCATGTCGCATCGCTCCGGCGAGACGGAAGACGCAACAATCGCCGACCTGGCGGTCGCCACCAATTGCGGGCAAATCAAGACCGGTTCTCTTGCTCGATCTGACCGGCTGGCGAAGTACAATCAGCTCATTCGCATCGAAGAGGAACTCGGACCGCAGGCACGCTACGCCGGACGTTCGATTTTGCCCGCAAAATGAGCCGGTGCCGCCTGGTGTAACCAAGCCTTAAGCATGTCTGGTCCATGATTTGCGCGAACGGAGCGGTAGTACATCATGTGGACAAGTCAGCGCAGGAGAACCAATCGGGGCGCGCTCATCGTTCCCGCGATGGCCGTGGCGTTTCTCACATATTTCGGGTTTCACGCCTGGAATGGTGAATACGGGATCTACAACAAGTACCGCCTGGAGGACCAGATTACGGCGTTGAATTCAGAGCTCGAAGGCCTGGTCAGCACACGCACTGCACTTGAGCGCCGGGTACAGCTGCTGCATGATGGCACCCTGGAAAAAGATATCCTCGACGAGCAGGCCCGAAAACTGCTCAATCTGGCGAACGGCGACGAGGTAATTATCATGCTCGACACCGAAAAAACAGATTAACCGAATTTCGGTTAATCCCCGATTTCATACTGAAACTAGGAACTTAGCTGCATAACAGCCATGCAACTGTGGTGCTTGATTTGCCTGCGATCTCCGATACTGTCTAGGGCGTGCGCATGATCTGAGCGATCTTGCAGGGCCAACGCTGCTTTGGAGCCATCCGTGCCCGAAGCAAACGGGAGGATTGAATGGCGTCACGTGCCAAGAAGACTGGTTCAACCCAGCGAAAACAAACCGTTTCCACTGCCACAATCTTAAAAACACCACCACCAGCAGAATTCAAGAAGGAAGAGGAACTGGCTTCCTATCGCGAAATGCTGCTGATCCGCCGGTTCGAGGAAAAAGCCGGCCAGTTGTATGGAATGGGTTTCATCGGCGGTTTTTGCCACCTCTACATTGGCCAGGAAGCCGTCGTTACTGGCTTGCAGAAAGCCACCATCGAAGGTGATCAGCTCATCACCGGTTACCGCGACCACGGCCACATGCTGGCCTGCGGGATGAGTCCGCGCGGCGTGATGGCAGAACTGACCGGGCGCCGGGGCGGGCTATCCAAGGGCAAGGGCGGCTCAATGCACATGTTCTCGAAAGAGAAACACTTCTACGGCGGCCACGGTATTGTCGGGGCGCAGGTATCGCTGGGAACCGGCCTGGCTTTTGCCAACCGTTATCGCGACAACGGCAATATCTCACTCGCCTTTTTTGGCGACGGCGCTTCCAATCAGGGCCAGGTCTACGAAAGTTTCAACATGGCCGCACTGTGGAACCTGCCTGTAATCTATGTCATCGAAAACAACCGCTATGCAATGGGCACCGCCGTGTCGCGGGCGTCTGCCGAAACCGATTTTTCCCATCGCGGAATTTCCTTCAAGATCCCCGGCATTCAGGTCGATGGCATGGATGTGCGTGCAGTCTATTCGGCCGGAAAACTGGCGGCCGAATGGGCGCGTTCCGGCAAGGGGCCGGTCATCCTGGAAATGATGACCTACCGTTACCGCGGGCATTCCATGTCTGATCCGGCCAAATACCGGTCAAAGGACGAAGTTCAGAAAATGCGTTCCGAACATGATCCGATCGAGCAGGTCAAGGCCCGCCTTGCGGAAAAGAAATGGGCCAGTGAAGAGGACCTGAAGGCGATCGACAAGGAAGTCCGGGACATTGTTGCCGATGCGGCGGAATTTGCCCAGTCCGATCCGGAACCGGACTCCTCTGAATTGTGGACAGATATCCTCAAGGAAGGGGAGGCTGCGTAATGCCGATAGAAATTCTCATGCCTGCCCTGTCCCCTACCATGGAGGAGGGCAATCTCGCCAAATGGGTGGTCAAGGAGGGCGACAGCGTCGCCTCGGGCGATGTCATCGCCGAAATAGAGACCGACAAGGCGACGATGGAAGTCGAAGCGGTAGACGAGGGCACCATTGGAAAGATCCTGATTGCCGAGGGCAGCGAGAACGTCAAGGTCAATACTCCCATTGCCGTTCTACTGCAGGAAGGTGAAAGCGCAGACGACATTGGCAAGCCTGGTGGATCACCAGCCCCCGATACCGAAAAAAGCGATGGCGATGAAGTTCAAGGCTCCAACCCTGTCGAGCCGTCAAGCGCCCCGGCAAGCGTTCCGGCAAGCGTTCCGGCTGACCCGGTTGCTGCCGCCCCCTTGCCAGCTGATCCCGATATCCCCTCGGGCACTGAAATGGTTTCGACCACGGTGCGCGAAGCATTGCGCGATGCAATGGCCGAGGAAATGCGCAGAAGCGATGATGTCTTCATCATGGGCGAGGAAGTCGCCGAATATCAGGGCGCCTACAAGATAACCCAGGGCCTGCTCGACGAGTTCGGGCCAAGGCGCGTGGTCGACACGCCAATTACCGAACACGGTTTTGCCGGTATTGGTGTCGGTGCGGCGATGGCCGGGCTGCGCCCGATTGTCGAATTCATGACCTTCAACTTCGCCATGCAGGCAATCGACCAGATCATCAATTCGGCAGCCAAGACGCTATACATGTCAGGCGGCCAGATGGGTGCGCCGATCGTATTCCGGGGTCCGAATGGAGCCGCAGCCCGAGTGGCAGCACAGCACTCGCAGTGTTACGCTGCCTGGTACAGCCACATACCGGGGTTGAAAGTCGTCATGCCCTATACTGCGGCCGATGCAAAAGGCTTGCTGAAAGCGGCGATCCGCGATCCGAATCCGGTCATCTTTCTGGAAAACGAAATACTCTATGGCCAGAGTTTCGATGTTCCCAAGCTGGACGATTTTGTCCTGCCGATCGGCCGCGCCCGCGTTCACAAATCGGGCAATGATGTGACGATCGTGTCTTTTGGCATCGGCATGACCTATGCGGTCAAGGCGGCAGAAGAACTCGCCGGTATGGGTATCGATGCGGAAATCATCGATCTTCGTACAATTCGTCCGCTTGATCTGGATACGGTTATCGAAAGCGTGAAAAGGACGAACAGGTTGGTAACAGTCGAGGAGGGCTATCCGCAATCATCGGTTGGTGATCACATTGCAAGCCAGGTGATGCAGCGCGCCTTCGACTGGCTTGATGCGCCGGTCATAACCATCTGCGGCAAGGACGTTCCGATGCCCTATGCAGCAAACCTGGAAAAACTGGCTTTGCCGAATGTCGGCGAAGTCGTCGAGGCGGTCAAAGCCGTCACATACAAGGCGTAGGGGAGGCAAGCGATGCCCATTCAAATCACCATGCCCGCCCTGTCGCCGACGATGGAAGAGGGCAATCTGGCCAAATGGCTGGTCAAGGAAGGCGACACCGTATCTGCCGGTGATGTCATTGCCGAGATTGAAACCGACAAGGCGACCATGGAAGTCGAGGCAGTCGACGAAGGCACGGTAGCCAGGCTCGTTGTTCCGGCCGGTTCCGAAGGCGTAAAGGTCAATGCGGTCATAGCCGTCCTCGCGGCCGAAGGCGAGGACGTTGCCGAGGCCGCAAATATTGACACTGGCGCACCGAAAGCACCGCCAGGTCCTGCCCCGATCGAAACTGCGCCGGAAATGCCGCCACCGGTCGAACCGCCGGTTCAGCCGCCGATGAAACCGGTACCGGTCGAGCCGCCAGGCGGCGGATCGGTCGGGCCTTCTCCCGTCACGCCAAATGCTGCATCAGGCGGGCGTGTGTTTGCGTCACCGCTGGCCCGGCGAATCGCAACCGATGCCGGTATTGATATCGCATCTGTACCGGGAACCGGTCCCAAGGGCCGCATCGTCAAGGCGGATGTTGAAGCAGCCAAGACCAGCGGCATTGCGAAAGCTCCGGCGCCACAGGCCGCGGCACCGGCCGCCGCGCAGGCACCAAAACCGATGTCGGACGATGCCGTCCTCAAGCTGTTCGAGGAGGGGTCGTACGAACTCGTCAAACACGACAACATGCGCAAGACCATTGCCCGGCGGCTGATCGAGGCCAAATCCACCATTCCCCATTTCTACCTGTCGGTCGATTGCCAGCTTGATGCGTTGTTGAAGCTGCGTGGCGAACTGAACGCGGCTGCCCCGCAAAAGGATGGCCAACCGGTCTACAAGCTTTCCGTCAACGACATGATTATCAAGGCCCTGGCGCTGGCATTGCGCGATGTGCCCGATGCCAATGTGTCTTGGACCGATGAAAACATGGTGCATCACAAGCACGCCGACGTCGGTGTGGCTGTGTCGATACCGGGGGGGCTGATTACGCCAGTGATCCGCCGTGCCGAGGAAAAAGGCCTGTCGACGATTTCCAACGAGATGAAGGATATGGCGGCAAGGGCGCGCGACCGCAAATTGAAGCCCGAGGAGTATCAGGGCGGATCAAGCGCGGTTTCCAACCTCGGCATGATGGGTATCAAGAACTTCTCGGCCGTCATTAATCCGCCACATGCGACCATTCTCGCTGTAGGCGCGGGAGAACAGCGTCCGGTCATCCGGGACGGTGCGGTTGCGACAGCGACCGTCATGTCGGTGACGCTGTCAACCGACCACCGCTGCGTTGATGGTGCCTTGGGTGCCGAACTTCTTGGCGCTTTCAGGGCCTACATCGAAAATCCGATGGGGATGCTGGTGTAAGTTGTTGATGAATTGACAGGGATCAAAGAGGAGCTGGAGGGGCACAATAGACTGTCGGCAATCCATGAATTTCTTGAGAGGTAGCCGATGTCACATGTCCCGCACGAACTGGCCGAGGAATTTCCCGAGCACGTCGAAAAAATACACGAAATGAAGGGCGGAAACGCCCATTTCGCCAAATTGTTCGACGAATATCACCTCCTGAACCGGGAAATTCATCGCGCCGAAACCAATATAGAGCCGACCGATGACTTTCACATGGAAGACATGCGCAAACAGCGGTTGCTCTTGAAGGATCAAATCTACGGGATGCTGACCGGCTGATATCCGCCAAGGCCATCCCGTCAACCGGAAACAATTTCCGGGAGCACGAAGGAGAATGGCCGTGGCCGAGCAGTACGACGTTATCATTATCGGTTCGGGACCGGGCGGCTATGTCACCGCCATCCGGTCAGCGCAGTTGGGTCTGAAAACCGCAATTGTCGAGCGGGAACACCTTGGCGGCATTTGCCTCAACTGGGGCTGCATCCCGACAAAGGCTTTGTTGCGCTCAGCCGAAATCAAGCACCTTGCTGAACACGCCAAGAATTATGGTCTGAAGCTCGATGGCAGCATTAGCGCCGATGTTGGCGCCGTTGTGGAGCGCTCCCGCAAGGTTTCGGCACGACTGAATGGCGGCGTCGGCTTTCTGATGAAGAAAAACAAGGTCGACGTCATCTGGGGCGAGGCGACGCTCAAGGGCAAAGGCGAAGTCGCGGTTGCCAAGTCGTCGAAGAAGGCGATGGAACCCCAACATCCGACGCCGAAGGGAACATTGGGTGAGGGCTCCTACAAGGCCAAGCACATCATCATCGCAACCGGAGCGCGGCCCCGTGTCCTGCCCGGTATCGAACCCGATGGTAAACTGATCTGGACCTATTTCGAGGCGATGGTTCCGAAGGAATTGCCAAAAAAGCTTCTGGTCATGGGTTCGGGGGCGATCGGTATCGAGTTTGCCAGTTTCTACAACGCCATGGGAAGCGACGTCACGGTTATCGAACTGATGCCGCAGGTGATGCCGGTCGAGGACAAGGAGATTTCCGGCGTCGCGCAAAAACAGCTGGAAAAACAGGGTCTGAAATTCCTACTGGAAGCCAAGGTCACGAAGGTCGACAAAACCACAAATTCGGTGAAGGCGACGGTTGAGACCAAGGATGGCAAGACCGAGGTGTTTGAGGCCGACCGCCTGATTTCTGCGGTTGGCGTCCAGGGCAACATCGAAAACCTTGGCCTCGAAGCGCTCGGAATCAGGACAGACCGCGGCTGCATTGTCATCGACGGTTATGGCCGTACCAATGTCGAGGGTATTTATGCGATCGGCGATGTAGCGGGTCCGCCAATGCTTGCCCACAAGGCAGAACACGAGGGGGTCATTTGCGTCGAGAAAATCGCCGGGCTTCCAGGCGTACACCCGATGGACAAGGCAAAAATCCCCGGCTGCACCTATTGTCACCCGCAGGTCGCCTCCGTCGGAATGACAGAGGCGAAGGCGAAGGAAACGGGCCGCGATATCCGCGTTGGCCGGTTCCAGTTTGGTGCCAACGGCAAGGCGATCGCCCTTGGCGAGGATCAGGGCCTGATCAAGACCATTTTCGACAAGAAAACCGGGGAACTGATTGGCGCGCACATGGTAGGTGCGGAAGTGACTGAATTGATCCAGGGCTTTGTCGTGGCCATGAACCTCGAAACGACGGAAGAGGAACTAATGCACACGGTATTCCCGCATCCGACCCTGTCGGAAATGATGAAGGAAAGCGTGCTCGACGCCTATGGCAGGGTGCTGAACGCCTGATCAGTCCCAATGCTTCAATGCCATGACTGCGACGAAATTTGCCGCTAACGTCTGTGTCGCGATAACTGTAAAACCAGAGACAGGAGTTTACTATGGATAGCAAGGCACTTGCTGTAATGCTTATTGTAGGTGTGATCGCCGGGTTTCTAGCGAGTTTCGTTGTCGGCGGTGGCGGGCTGATCCGGTATCTGATCACCGGGATCATTGGGGCGTTTGTTGGCGGCTTTCTGTTCCAGGCGTCGGGCATCAGCCTTGGTATTGGCAATCCCCTGATAAACCAGATTGTAACGGCGACCATTGGCGCCATTATCGTCGTGCTTCTTGCCCGACTTATCGCCTAGGATGCATCTGCATGGATGATTCATATGGAATAATTACCGCTGGCACCGGCTTTTTCGGCATGTTGCTTATCGGATTTCTGGCCGGATATATCGCCGAACGTGTGATGAATCGCGATCATGGCTTGCTGACCAATGTTCTGGTCGGCATTGCCGGGTCCTTTGTCGGCGGAACCTTTGCCGGTTTTCTTGGTATTTCCTATTTTGGATTTTTCAGCAATCTGGTGATTGCGACGCTCGGCGCCGTACTGATCCTGTGGTTCTTTGGCCGCTCTGAAGCACGCAGACGGGGGCACTAGATTGATGGTTACGATCGTTGACACGACCAGGGCGCGTCCCAGGCACCCCGAAAAGGCCCACCGGCCCGATCAGGAGGTATTACGCAAACCTGACTGGATCAGGGTCAAGGCTCCCGTCTCAAAGGGATACAAGGATACGCGGGACATAGTGCGGTCCAATAGCCTGGTCACCGTATGCGAGGAGGCAGGCTGCCCGAATATCGGAGAGTGCTGGGACAAGAAACATGCATCATTTCTGATCATGGGTGAGATTTGTACGCGGGCGTGCGCATTCTGCAATGTCACCACCGGTATTCCAAAGGCGCTGGATCCCGCCGAACCGGAAAATGTCGCCAATGCCGTACGCCAGATGGGATTGACGCATGTCGTTGTCACATCCGTTGACCGGGATGATCTGCCGGACGGCGGTGCGCGCCATTTCGCGGAAGTTATTGCGGCCATTCGCGCTGCCGCACCGGCAACGACCATCGAAGTGCTGACGCCGGATTTTCTGCGCAAGGACGGCGCGCTGGAGATTGTGGTTGCCGCCAGGCCCGACGTGTTCAACCACAACCTCGAGACCATTCCCTCGAACTATCTGACGGTCCGCCCAGGTGCCCGCTATTTCCATTCGATCCGCATGCTTCAGCGGGTAAAGGAACTGGACCCCTCCATGTTCACCAAGTCGGGCATCATGGTAGGCCTCGGTGAGGAGCGCAACGAGGTGCTGCAGCTCATGGATGACTTGCGCACCGCTCAGGTTGATTTCCTGACCATCGGACAGTATCTGCAGCCGACCCGCAAACATCACCCGGTAAAAAGTTTCGTCACTCCGGAAGAGTTCAAATCCTATGAGACCGTCGGCTACACGAAGGGTTTTCTACTGGTCTCTTCCAGCCCATTGACCCGCTCCTCCCACCATGCCGGCGAAGATTTTGAAAAGCTTCGGCAGGCGCGAAACAATAATATCAAGAAACATTGATAACCAACGGATAACATGCCGAAATTCGAATCCGTCAAGCGTGTGGGCCACAGCGTTGATAATATGTTTGCGCTGGTAGCCGACGTCGAACGCTACCCGGAATTCGTTCCGATGTGCGAACAGCTCACGGTGCGTTCCAGCCGCGAAAAGGATGACAGGACGCTGCTTGTTGCCGACATGACTGTTGGCTACATGGCAATCCGTGAAACCCTTACCAGCCAGATCCTGCTTGATCCGGAAGGCAATGCCATCAATGTCACCTATATCGACGGGCCGTTTCGCCATCTGCACAATCGCTGGCGCTTCGAAACGGCAGGTGATAGCTGCGATGTGAATTTTTATATCGACTACGAATTCAAGAGCCGCATGCTCGGCATGATCATGGGGGCGGTCTTTGATCAGGCATTCCGCATGTTTACCGATGCCTTTGAAAAACGCGCCGACGCGCTCTACGGAAAGCCGTCCGCTGCCTAGGTAGCGTCGCCCACCCGTTCGAGCATCAGATCCAACGCGGCCTCGACGGACAGATGCCTGACGGCGTCACGGTTCTTGTGCGGGAAACGGTGCAGGACTGCGATCGTCCTGCCCTTGAAGACGGTCGCAAGCCATACGGTACCGGCCGGTTTTTCCGCGGTTCCACCGCCGGGACCGGCGATCCCTGTAACCGAGACGACGAGATCCGCGTTTGACCGCACCTGGGCACCCTGTGCCATCTCGATTGCCACCTGTTCGGAAACCGCACCGTGTTGCGACAGAGTGGCAACCGAAACCCCAAGCATCTCCATTTTGGCCTCGTTCGAATAGGTGACAAAACCCCGATCGAAAACGTCGGAGGACCCGGCAATGTCGGTCAACGCCGCGGCGATCAGGCCACCGGTACACGACTCCGCCGTTGCCAGCATGAGCCCTGCACGGCGGCAGGCAGAGAGCAGTGTTTCTGCCTTTTCCGCAAATTCGCTCATTGCGGTACTTCTCCCGGGAAAACCACGCTGACACTGGCAATTGCCGCGATACCTTCCTCCCGCCCGACAAATCCCAGTTTTTCGTTGGTGGTCGCCTTGACCGATACCCGAGCCGGTTCGATTTGCAAAATGCCGGCCATGGCCGACACCAT
>JAHEGF010000281.1 GCA_024645155.1 Phyllobacteriaceae bacterium
CGCGCCTTGTCGCGCAGTTCCTCGAATTCGGGCAGTTCATCGACCGCCTTTTGGCGTTTGCCGATAAACCCGGAACGCACGTTGCCAAGCGCCCGTTGCAATTGCGTATCATCGATTGCCTGGCGGGCATTAGCCTTGAATGTCGGTGAAGTTATGTCCATCAGTTCTCGTTGCCTCCGATCGGCGGCGTATCGATCATCCCGCTCAACACTTCGGCCACATGGCGGGCTTCGACTTTCGACCCCTCGCGATGAAGTTTGCCCGCCATGTTCATCAGGCAACCAAGATCGCCGGCCAGCAGCAACTGAGCTTTGCTGGCTGTGATCGCCTTGGTTTTCTTTGCGACAATGGCATTGGAAATATCCGAATACTTGACGCAAAATGTACCTCCGAACCCGCAGCACACGTCGGCTTCGGCCATTTCGGTCAAGGCAAGTCCGTCAACGGAATTCAATAACACGCGCGGTTGCGACCGGATGTTCAGTTCTCGAAGCCCGGAACACGAATCGTGGTAGGTAACCTTTTTCTTAAATTTAGCGGCAACCTTGGCCTGACCTCGAACATCGACAAGAAAACTGACCAACTCATGGACCTTGCCGGCAAATTCGGTACTGCGATCCGCCCAGTCCGGGTCATCAGCAAACAGGCCCGGATAATGCTTCTTCAACATCGCCGCGCAGGAACCGGAGGGAGCTACGACATAATCGTATCCTTCAAAGTTGTTAATGACCTGGCGGGCAATTGCGCGGGTATCGGCCCGGTCACCGGAATTGTATGCAGGCTGGCCGCAGCAGGTCTGGCTTGCCGGCACGTCGACGTCGCACCCCGCATCTTCCAGAAGCTTGACCGCTGAAAACCCGACTGCCGGCCTGAACAGATCGACAAGACAGGTTACAAACAGGGCGACCCGCGGTTTTTTGCTGGTTGCATTCATTTTGACGATCCGTTCCTTGCCTTGCCGGGTTTTGTTACACCACTTCGCTGGTTCAGCCGCATCTGCGATACACGTTCCCAGCCGATTGTTCGTTCTGCCTCGCGCATGGAATGCTCGACAAACGTAATGTGATTTCGCGCCGCTTTGCGTGCCACGTCTCGGTCGCCATCCATTACGCCCAGATAGATTGCCTTGTGCTGTTCAAGCAACTTGTCGCGTGCGCCGGGGAAATTGTAAATATGGGCACGATTGTAGAACACGCCGTCCGACAACAGGCGGTAACACGAACGCAAGGTGTGAAGCAGGATGATATTGTGTGCACACTCGCCGATTGCACTGTGAAACTCGACATCTATCGCTGCTTCTTCCCTGAAATCTTCCTTTTTATGGGCGCCTTCCATCCGCTGCATTATCTGGCTTAAAAGGGAACGGTCGTGTTGGGTCGCGCGCTCGGCCGCCAGTTCTGCCGTAATGCCTTCAATTTCGCGGCGGTACTCCAGATAGTCCGCAGTTGCCTTGCGGTGCTTGGCGATTAGTTCCATCACCGGTTCGGTAAAAACCTGTCCGATGACATCGGCGACATGTGTCCCGCCGCCATGGCGTGTCACCAGCAGGCCACGCGCTTCAAGCGTCTTTAGCGCGTTGCGCAGGATTGGTCGTGATACCTCGAATTGCAGGGACAACTCGCGTTCACCCGGCAGGCGGTCACCGACACGAAGAATTCCCTCTAGAATGAGGCCTTCGATCTGCCGGACCACTTCATCGGCTGTCGCTGAATGCTCGATTCTGGTGTAGATCTGGCTGCTCATGGACTTCCTGTCATTGGCCGGTCAGACAGTGTCTAGGTGATTTAACCGCTAGTGGTCAATTATTTTATCCAGTTTGCAATCGGAGAAGGCGATGCAGCCTGGCAATTTCCACTGCATCCAAATCCAAATCACGTCATGGGGATTTCGGCAACGGTCCAGCAAATGGCGCAATTGCCGCGTTGCGGGACATCGGGCAAAGATATAGTTTCCAGCCGCATACTGCGGTACCCGGAAAATCATAACGGTTTTTCATTGCTAAAACGGACCGGACTGATCATGGCGGCCAATGATGATAAGCGTGGCCACACGCATTCCCTGACGGGTTCGGTGCTCGGTTTTCCCGCGCATCAGGATCGTTCGCGCGCGATCGGCGAAGTGCATTCGCGTCCAAGCCCGATGTTCAAGTCACCCCGGTTCCTAATCCAGCTGGCGTTTATGACCGAAGCCGGATCGGGCGTTGACCACTCGGCACTTGCCAACCTCAGCCGCCAGCAGGGGGCAACCGTCCCGGACCGTGCCGCACGGCACCATTCGATGAAATGGGGGCAGGGAAAACTGTTCTGGGAGCGTCACACGGAATTCTCGACATATTTGTGGGAAACCCCGGCCAATGGAACCAGCGGCAATGGTACCGGGCAGGGATTTGCCGGGCCGTTTGGAGAAGGATTCAGTCCGCCGGGCGTTGTCATATCAGGAGTGCGGATGGAGGTCGTGCCTTGGACGAAGGCGGCGGAGCGAAAAGTAGCCGATTTTGATCGGGCAAGCCTGTGTTTCAGCATTGTCGAGAATGGTCAGGCCGCAGTTGTCACCGATTTTCGCCAGGACGGCGACGGATTGACCCGCATGCGCGTTCTGGACAAGGGGTTGCCGCCTGCAAGGGCCGGTGCGCTGGCAAAACACCTCATCGAGATCGAGAATTATCGCGTTCTGGCGCTGCTTGGCTTGCCGCTTGCACAATCCTTGTCTTCGCAAATGCGCATCATGGAGGATCGGCTTGCAGAACTGACCAACCGCATGCGCTCGGCGGGCGATCGCGATAGCCACAATCTCCTTGCCGAATTGACTGAACTTGCCGCCGAACTGGAGGCCGACTCTGCTGCCAGCCAGTACCGGTTTGGCGCAAGCCGGGCCTATGACGGAATAATTGCCGAGCGTTTGGAGGCATTGGGTGAGGAACCGGTCGCAGGTTATGAATCCCTTTCAGCATTTCTGCAGCGCCGCGTTGCTCCTGCCATGCGCACTTGCCGTTCGATTGAGGAGCGCCAGGCCAACCTCTCACGTAAAATCGCCCGGGCAACCACCTTGTTGCGGACCTGGGTCGATGTCGACCAGGAACAGCAAAACCGTGCCTTGCTTGCATCGATGAACCGTCGTGCAAAACTGCAATTGCGCCTTCAGCACACTGTCGAAGGCCTGTCGATCGCCGCCGTCTCATATTATGTCGTCAGCCTGATCAGCTATGTCATCAAGGGAACGTCCCTGTACGGCGCGAACCAGAAAACAGAGTTGCTGACGGCCTTGTCTGTTCCGGTCGTGGTGTTATGCCTGTGGCTGTTTGTCCGCCGTTTGCGCGGCGCTGCCGCCAGAGATGCCGGGCAATCGGACTGACGCGGGCCAATAGCTACCCGAATTCGCGGTGCAAATTCTCCGGGAGGGCGAGGGGTCCGCAGCGCGCTGTAATTTCGCGTTGCCACGACTACGCTATAGTGGTAAAAAAATATAACCACTCATTGTGCGTGACTGTGATGGCGTGGCTGACCATTGGTGCATACTGGCAAGATGCAGGAGAACGCCGTGTCCGATATAAGCTTTCTTGAACCCGATGCGTCCATTATTGCCCGTCGCGATGACATACTGGCGGGTCTGGCGCGTATCCTGCCCAAAGAGGCGCTGATCACCACTGAGCGCGAACTCAAGCCGTTCGAAACCGACGCCTTTACCGCCTATAGCCGGATGCCGCTGGCAGTAGTCCTGCCCGAAACCACCAGACAGGTCGCAGATATTATGAAATTTCTGTCCGGAGAGGGCGTCCCCGTCGTGCCGCGCGGCGCAGGGACATCCCTTTCTGGCGGGGCAATTCCACAGGAAGATGCGGTGGTGGTCGGCGTATCGCGCATGAATCACATCCTTTCCATCGACCTGCCGGACCGCACGGCAACCGTACAGGCAGGCGCCACCAATATCAGCATATCCGAAGCCGTCGACGGCGACGGCTTTTTCTATGCGCCGGACCCGTCTTCACAACTGGCATGCACCATTGGTGGCAATATCGGCATGAATTCCGGTGGCGCGCATTGCCTGAAATACGGGGTAACGACGAACAACCTTCTCGGTGTCACCTTAGTGACGTTTGACGGTACCGTCATCGAGTTGGGCGGCCAGGCACTGGATGCGCCCGAACTGGACTTGCTCGGTCTGGTTTGTGGTTCGGAAGGCCAGCTTGGCATCGTGACCGAGGCGGTCGTCCGTCTGATCGCCAAACCCGCTGGTGCCCGCCCCGTTCTGTTCGGATTTGAATCGTCGGAAACAGCCGGCGCCTGTGTTTCGGAGATTATCGGAACCGGCAT
>JAHEGF010000282.1 GCA_024645155.1 Phyllobacteriaceae bacterium
CGATCTGCCGAACGGTGAGAGATATCGCGAGTCATCCACATTTGCCGCCGGTGACAAGGTGGTTTTTGCGGACCTGCCGTGGGGCAGACTGGGCCTGACCATCTGCTATGACGTGCGGTTTGCCTATCAATACCGGATGCTGGCCCAGCAGGGCTGCAGCTTCATTTCGGTTCCCGCCGCATTCACGGTGCCGACCGGCACGGCCCACTGGCACGTTCTGCTGCGCGCCAGGGCTATTGAAACCGGGTGTTTTGTGTTTGCACCGGCCCAGTCGGGAACTCATGAGGAGGGACGAAAGACGTTCGGCCACAGCCTTATCATTTCACCATGGGGCGAGGTGCTGGCTGATGCAGGCGAGATGACAACCGGTATTGTCATGGCCGAGATTGATCCGGCGAAAGTTACACAGGCGCGCGGTCGCGTGCCGGCGCTGACCCACGACAAGGTGCTCAGCGTGGCCGATGATGTTTCGCAGGCAGCTGCAGAATGATCCGCTACGACATATTGTGTGACGCCGAACACCAGTTTGACGGCTGGTTTGCCAGCAGCGACGGCTTTGACGACCAGGTGGCGCGCCAACTGGTTCAGTGCCCGGTGTGCGGCTCGCACAAGGTGACAAAAGCGCTGATGACACCCGGTGTGCCCGCCAGGAACAACCGCGACGTTGATCCTATCCCGGCATTGCATGCACCACTCGACCCCAGGGCGCAGGCGATGGCCGAGATGGTTCGCAAACTGCGATCACATGTTGAAGAAAACGCAGATTATGTCGGCGACAAGTTTGCCGAAGCAGCCCGGCGTATTCACTATGGTGAAGAAGAACAGCGCGGCATTTACGGTGAAGCCACAATAGATGAAGCGCGCGAGCTTCATGAGGAAGGAGTTGAAGTCCTGCCACTTCCGAAGCTGCCTGAAGACGGTAATTAGGGCCTTACGCTGTCAGTCAGGACAGCGGCGGCTTGATTTCTGCTCAGCCGGCGCTTTTTTTGCGCCACGATCATATAGTTCACATCCGTATCGGCAGCCTTGCGCCATGTGCCCGAAATTGGGGAGTAGGTCACGCCGACGGTTTCCAGTGCCGGGCAGTTTCCGGCAGCCAGCCAGTCGTGCAATTCGGCCGGTGTAATGAATTTTTCCCATTGATGGGTGCCTTTCGGCAACCAGCCAAGCACGTATTCCGCTCCTAAAATGGCAAGCCCAAAGGCCTTCAGCGTGCGGTTCAGGGTTGCCGTGAACATGATGCCGCCCGGTTTGAGCATGGAGGCGCATGTCGCGGTAAAAGCGGCCGGGTCGTTGACGTGCTCAATCACTTCCATGTTCAAGATGACATCGAAGCGGGCTCCCTCGGAGGCGAGTTGTTCAGCCGTTGATGCACGATAATTGATCTCCAGTCCCTGTTCGCGAGCGTGAACTGACGCGGTCTTGATGTTTTTTTCAGACGGATCGACCGCCGTTACTGCAGCACCAAGACGCGCCATGGGCTCAGACAGCAAACCGCCGCCGCAGCCGATATCGAGGAACTTCAAGCCGGAAAAGGGGGTCCGCTGATTCGGATCAATGCGCAGCCTGGCCGTGACCTGTTCACGGATATAATCGAGGCGGACGGGATTGAATTTATGCAGCACGGAAAACTTGCCGTCCGGATCCCACCATTCGGCAGCCATAGCCGAAAAGCGTTCCACCTCGGCATTGTCTACTGACGATGCGGGATTTTTTTCTGCTGTTTTTGCGCTCGTCATTCTATTTCCAACTATAGATCAACTTGTGGTCATGTTACTCGCACAAAACGTCAATATTGCACAATGGCGGTGTTTGCGAGTATGAGTTTCTCACGTCAGGTGGCGATTACCTACCAACCGATGGTTGATTGGCTGTTATACCGGGTTATACGTAACCGGGTCTGAGCGGAATTTGTTTTGAAAAGGCAGGGTTATCTTGAGCCGGCTTGTACTGAAATTTGGCGGAACCTCCGTTGCTGACATTGAGCGGATCCGCAATGTGGCTCGCCATGTCGCGCGTGAAGCCGCTGCCGGACACGAAGTCGCAGTTGTTGTATCAGCGATGTCTGGAACAACGGACCAACTGGTAGGCTGGGTCAATGAAGCCGCTGCCAGCGGTGGTGCCAATGCCGTTTCCACGGATATGAAGGAATACGATGCGGTCGTGGCCTCCGGTGAACAGGTTACCGCAGGGCTGCTGGCAATCGTCTTGCAGTCCATGGGTCTGAAGGCGCGATCCTGGGCCGGATGGCAGGTGCCGATGCTGACAAGTGAAACGCACGGTGCTGCGCGCATTCTTGACGCTGATTGCAGTGAGATGATTGCTGCGATGGCAGATGGACAGGTTGCCGTAATGGCCGGGTTTCAGGGTGTGTCTTCGGCCGGCCGTATTACCACACTGGGCCGTGGCGGATCTGATACGAGCGCGGTGGCACTGGCGGCAGCACTCAAGGCAAAGTGTGACATCTACACGGATGTGGACGGGGTCTACACAACAGATCCGCGCATCGAGCCCAAGGCGCGCAAGGTCGATCGCATCTCATATGAAGAGATGCTTGAACTGGCTTCGCAAGGCGCCAAGGTACTACAGACCCGATCGGTCGAACTCGCCATGGTGTACAAGGTGCCATTGCAGGTACGATCCAGTTTTGAAAGCCCCGAGTCGGAGGACCAGAACCGTGAAGACGGCACCGGCCCCGGCACACTAGTTTGCGATGAGGAGGACATGGTGGAACAACAGGTTGTCAGCGGAATTGCCTATTCGCGCGACGAGGCCAAGGTGTCGATACGCCGGGTCAAGGACAAGCCCGGTGTTTCAGCAGCGGTGTTCGGACCCCTTGCTGAGGCCGGTGTCAGCGTCGACATGATTGTCCAGAACGTGTCGGCTGACGGGGATACCGCAAATATCACCTTTACAGTTGCCAACAAGGACGTCGAACGGGCGATGGCGGTGATCGAGGGTGCCCAGGAGGACATCGGCTTTCTGGAGCTTGAAGCATCAAAGGGCGTGTCCAAGGTCTCTGTCATTGGTATCGGCATGCGAAGCCATGCAGGCGTTGCCGCGGTGATGTTCAGGACACTCGCCGACAAGGGCATCAACATTCAGGCAATCACGACGTCGGAGATCAAGATTTCCGTGCTGATCGATGAAGACTATACTGAACTGGCTGTGCGGGTTTTGCACGAAGCCTACGGCATGGAAGCAGCATGAGGCCGGTATTGCCTGAGAGTTTGCATATGAAGATGAATTGGCGAAAACATCCGAAAGGTGAGACCGCGCGCTAATGGTACTTCAAGTCCAGGGCCCGCGAGTTTTGCTCAGACGCATGCGCGAGGTCATGGCACGACCGGAAGCTGCGCAGGCAAGACTCGACAAGATTGTTTCGCTCATCGCGGCCAACATGGTGGCCGAGGTATGCTCCATCTATGTCATACGCCCCGGCAATAATGATCTGGAACTGTTTGCTTCCGAAGGCCTGAAATCCGCTGCGGTTCACAAATCCACGCTGCGGGCGAAAGAGGGTCTTGTAGGTTTCATCGCGCATCAGGCTGAGCCGCTGTCCTTGTCAGATGCCCAGGCCCACCCGGCGTTCAAATACCTTCCCGAGACAGGTGAGGAAATCTATTCCTCGTTTCTTGGCGTGCCGATCATGCGCCATGGCGTCGTTTCCGGTGTTCTGGTTGTACAGAACCAGGTCAAACGCAGCTATACGGAGGAGGAAGAAGAAGCCCTGCAAACCGTTGCCATGGTTCTGGCTGAAGTCATTGCCACACCTGATGTGCAATCGGAACTGGAAGCAGCCGGCAATGGCGCGGCGCTTACCGGCTCCTATCACATTACCGGCGAAGGTCTTGTTGACGGGGTCGCGCTTGGCCATGTGGTGCTGCATGAGCCGCGGGTGATTGTAACCCGGTTCATTGCCGAGGATATTGAGGAAGAGCGCGGCAGGCTTGATGTCGCGATAGATCGGTTGCAGGCGCAGGTGGATCAGCTTGCAGACAGGCGGCCCGGTCAGTTCAGCAGTGACTTTGAAGACGTGCTGGAAACAGTGCGGATGTTTGCCCGTGACCGGGGCTGGCTGCGCAAGCTGCGCGAAGCCGTTGCCACAGGGCTTACCGCAGAAGCGGCAGTTGAACGGGTGCAATCCGATACGCGCGCGCGCATGGCGCGCCAGTCTGATCCGTATTTGCGCGAACGCCTGCACGATCTGGATGATATTGCCAACCGTCTGCTGCGGCTTCTGACCGGTGCCGAGGAAAAAGCCTCCCGTACCGAGCTACCGAAAGATTCCATTGTTGTTGCCCGCACC
>JAHEGF010000283.1 GCA_024645155.1 Phyllobacteriaceae bacterium
CGGGCGGCGGCTACGGCAGTGAGCACCAGCAGACCGCTGCCGGATTTCGCCGGCTTTGGTCCCGGTCAAGCCGTCCCGGCCTTCGCGCTGATCGATCCGCGCAGGACATTCGAGCCCGACAAACGGTGGATTGAATTCAAGCATTCCGCACCACGCATTTCCGTGCCCGGCCTGATCGATCCGCACCCTGCTGCGCCCGCCATCGGGGCCGAAGTTGATCCGGCAGCGATCAAGCGCCGCATCGCCGCCCTCGACTATGCGCTGAAAACCCTGCCAAGGCAGGCACGGCGGCTTGCCCGCCTGATGGAGCGCAGATCAAACACCAGGCCCGGTTCGGGCCGCGTTGGTCCGCTTCGTCCCGGCCTTCCGCCCGGCTACCGGCAGCGCCCCGGACATGGTCAAGGGCATGAAATCAATGCCATCCTCAGCGAATGTCATGCGCTTGCACGCGATTGCGGCTTCAAACCACCGTGATTGCACGTACATTTGCGGTATTGAACAACGCTGGCCGCGCCGCCGGGCGGCGATGTCTTTTGCCTGGGTTCAGGACCCGGGCATTCCCGCATGGCACCATTGACCCTTTTCTTGCCTCCGCACACGCGTTAACAGATTGACTGAAAACAGTGGAGAACCATTTATGGCAAAAGTCGCATTCATCGGATTGGGCGTCATGGGCTATCCCATGGCCGGGCACCTGAAAAACAAGGGCGGACATGACGTCACGGTCTATAACCGCACCGCCGCAAAAGCGGAAAAATGGGCAAAGGAATTCGGCGGCAATCATGCGTTGACACCGGCATTGGCCGCAGACGGCCAGGATTTTGTTTTCGCCTGCGTCGGCAACGATGATGATCTGCGCTCCGTTACAACTGGCGCCGACGGGGCATTCGCCAAAATGAAATCCGGAGCGGTGTTCATCGATAACACGACGGCGTCGGCAGAAGTCGCGCGTGAACTTGCAGCCGAAGCCGGAACGCTCGGGTTCGGGTTCATCGACGCACCAGTTTCGGGTGGTCAGGCCGGTGCGGAAAACGGCGCACTGACCGTCATGTGTGGCGGCGATGAAAAAACCTTTGACCGGGCGAAACCGGTTATCGCTGCCTATGCGAAAATGGTTGGTTTGATGGGCCCGGCAGGATCCGGCCAACTGACCAAGATGATCAATCAGATCTGTATTGCCGGATTGGTGCAGGGCCTTGCCGAGGGGATCCACTTCGGCAAGCGCGCCGGCCTCGACATCGAAAAGGTCATTGATGTGATTTCCAAGGGCGCGGCGGGATCGTGGCAGATGGAAAACCGCTACAAGACGATGAACAGCAGCACGTATGATTTCGGTTTCGCCGTGGACTGGATGCGCAAGGATCTCGGCATCTGCCTGGCGGAAGCCGACAACAACGGTGCAAAGCTGCCGGTTACCGCGCTTGTCGACCAGTTCTACAAGGATGTGCAGGAAATGGGCGGCAGGCGTTGGGACACGTCGAGCCTGCTGGCGAGATTGGAGAAAAAGTGACGGACACCTTGCCGGCAAGAGATAGCAATGCCTCCGAACTTCTCGCCTCACTGGAGTCCGAGGACAATCGGGCCGGTATGGCGCGATACGGCATAAGTACGGAAAAGGCGTTCGGTATCCCGAACTCCGTGCTGCGGCCCCTCGCCCGCCAGATCGGCAAGGATCACACGCGCGCCGCCGCATTGTGGGAAAGCGGCATCCGCGAAGCCCGCCTGCTTGCGATTTTCACCGAAGAGAAAAAGAAAGTCACAGCCGGGCAGGCGCGCAACTGGTCAGCCGAGTTTGATTCCTGGGAAGTCGTTGATCATGCAGCCGACCTTTTTGTCGATGCCGGACTGGCAGACGAACTGATCCCGGAACTTGCCGGCGACGATCGCGAGTTCGTGCGCCGGACGGCATTTGCGATGATGGCCTGGGGCGCCGTCCACCTGAAGAAAACACCTGATGAGGATATCCTGCGCTGGCTCCCGCTCATCGAACGCCATGCAAAAGACCCGCGCAACTTTGTCAGGAAGGCCGTGAACTGGGCGTTGCGCCAGATCGGCAAACGCTCGGCAACCTGTCACAAGGCTGCCCTGGATATTGCAAACCGGCTATCGGATTCGGACGACAAGGCGGAACGCTGGGTGGGCCGTGGTGCTGTCAGGGAACTGACCGATGAAAAGATCCTAGACCGGATCGAGCGAAAGAAATGACTGCGCGTTTGCTGTCTACTTGCCTTCCTTTTCCAGAACAGCGTAATCGAGCGGCAACTCTGTCGTATACTTGATCTGTTCCATGGCGAACGATGACGACACGTCGCGAATTTCGATTTTCGCGATCAGCCTTTTGTAAAAGGCATCGTAGGCCGCAATATCCGGCACCACAACGCGCAACAGGTAGTCCACATCGCCACTCATGCGGTAGAATTCCACCACTTCCGGAAATTCCGAAATCACTTCCGAAAAACGCAACAGCCATTCATTGGAGTGAGAACTTGTCCTGATGGAAACAAAAACAGTCACGCGGGCATTGATACCCGCCGGATCAAGCAGCGCGACGCGGCGCCGGATGACGCCATCTTCCTCGAGTTTTTGTATCCGCCGCCAGCACGGCGTGGTCGACAAGCCGACCCGCTTGGCAATGTCTGCGATCGCCAATGTTGCGTCTTCCTGCAGCAGGCGCAGTATTTTCCGGTCCAGTCGATCCATGTTTGCCTGTTCTTTGGAAAATATTGCTATTTTACAATCGAAAATTCCGCATTTGTAGAACATCATTTCATATTTGCGTCAAGTGGCTCAAATCATTTCGCGGACTTGTTCTTGAAGAAATGGCAAAAGACCGCTTTCGAACCATGGATTCCTTTTGATCCAGCCGGTGTTTCGCCACGAAGGATGCGGCAGCGGCAAAACCCTTGGATTGCAGGTTTGTTCATATATTTCCCGCCAGTTCCGAACCGTACCGGTCAGTGTTTTCGCGCGCAGTTCGCCCAGATGATAGGCTTGCGCATATTGACCGACCGCAAGCAGCAACGAAAATTCCGGCAGGTGTTCAAACAACCGGTCATGCCAGTTACGTGCACATTCGCGGCGCGGCGGCAGGTCCCCTCCCTTGCTGTCATATCCCGGGAAACAGAAACCCATCGGCACGATGGCGAACCGCGCCGGATCGTAGAATTGCGCCCGCGTGACACCCAGCCACTGGCGCAACCGGTCGCCGGATCGGTCATCAAAGGGTATCCCGCTTTCATGGACTCGAATCCCGGGCGCCTGGCCGCAAATGACAATTGGCGCCGAAGATGAAGCGACGACCACCGGCCGCGGTTCATGGGGAAGCGGTACCTTGTCGGGTTTTTCAAGGCAGACCCTGCAATGCCTGATCTCTTCAAGAAGGCGCGCAAGCTGTTTTTCGGAATTGTGTCCTTCACACCCGACCGGACCGGCCATTTTCTGTCAGGCCTTTGCGCTAGGCCGCGAAGATACGCGCGCATACCAATCGGCAAGATTTTCCAGGTCATCGGGCACTGTTATCCGCGCCGGTTTCAAGAAGTCCATGGTGATCATCGCCGTGATGTCTGCAACCGAATAGGCATCTCCGGCTATGAAAGGCCTGCTCGAAAGCTCGTCATCGAGATGGCGCATGAACATGACCGCCTTCGGCTTGTTTGCCTCTCCCCATTCCGGCACCTGCGGCACCTCCCATTCCTTCATTGCAGGATGGATATGGCGAAATGCCTGGGCAGTCGGAAACAGGAAATGAAACTCGATGCGCCGCTGCCACATCTCGACCAGCGCTTTGCCCTTTGCGCCGGTTCCAAAAAGCGGAGGCTCCGGGTGCAATTCCTCGAAATAGCGGCAGATCGCGATGGATTCAGTCAATACGGTTCCGTCATCCAGTTGCAGGATCGGAAGGCGCTGCAGCGGATTTAGCGCCGTGACGGCGTCCGAGCGATGACCCATGACGTTCATGTCAACCGGGACAAGCGGCACAGTGATACCTTTTTCTGCAAGAAACACGCGTACCCGGCGTGGATTGGGCGCGCGGCCGCCGTCAAATAGCTTCATTTGATATCTCCAGATCAGATGTCCTTGATGACCAGCCTATTGGCTCCCGGAATGTCCTACAACAAGCTGGCGTACCTTGGCCCAGATAAAACGCATGAGACTGCGATCCTTATCGGCAATGTCACCGCGCCGTATGCGCCATTCCCGCGGTCGTTCGAAATCGCCTTCCCACATTCCCCTGCCGGATGAACGGGCCCTGGCTTCCTCGCCTTCATAACCGCCATAGGCCACCGCCCAGCCGGCTTCAACCAT
>JAHEGF010000061.1:0-10507 GCA_024645155.1 Phyllobacteriaceae bacterium
GCTTCACACGCTACTTCTAGGCGGATGACCGTTTAGCACAACACAACACAGACGCCGGCGGGTCTCCCGCCGGCGTTTTTCATTTCCGGCATCTGAAACCGCAGAGCACATCCAATAGCATCGGCCTGACGTTCACTGGATTGCGACGAAACCAGACCCGGCAAGAAAGCAAGGAGACAAAACAAGGGCGGACGAAGTCAAAGAAGGCGTGATAAAAACGCGCAATACAACTTTTCCTATACTTTTGGTTGTATAAACAATAAATTCTTGAATTCGAAAATACAATTGGAGCGAGAAGAACGGTGGCAATCTCCCGCAAATCCGGAAAACCGGGCTTGTATCTGCAAGAGCCATCTTACTCCGAGATCTCATACAACCTCCGGTATCAGTCGCCCAACCAACACATACGCGCCGTTAAAAGGCACACGGTCAATGATCTCGCCGCACGGTACATGGATATCCTGTGGGAGGACGGTAAGCACAAATACAACGTCCAGTCCTTTCTAGGCGAGATTGCAGAAATATTGTGCGGCCTTGAATTCAGCGTGTTTTCACAGGAGATGATCGATTCTCTGGTGTTGAAACTTCGAGCACGGGGCAACAGCAACGCAACCATCAACAGAAAGATGGCGGCGCTTAGCAAATTGTTGCGGAAAGCGTGCAAGATGGGCGACATTCACAGCCTGCCGGAATTCAGGCGGCAAAAGGAGAGCAGCGGCCGCATCCGGTTTCTCGAACCGGATGAGGAAGAACGCCTGTTTGCGGCGATTGCCACCCGGTCACCCGACTGCCACCGCCTGTGTATCTTCCTGGTCGATACGGGCGCGCGCCTCGGTGAAGCCCTTGGTCTGGTGTGGAACGATTTCTCGGCAAACAGGGTAACATTCTGGATCACGAAATCAGGCCGCAGCCGCACCATTCCCCTGACTAACAGGGCACGAAATGCCGTCGAGATTTCACGGCGCGGCATCAAGGGTCCGTTCTCGATGCTCAGCCAGGTTCAGTTGCGCGCCGTATGGAACGAGGCCAAGGAAGAAGTGGGCCTTGGCGACGACAAGCAGATCGTTCCGCACATCTTGCGGCATACCTGCGCGTCGCGGCTGGTCAGGGGCGGCATCGATCTGCGCCGCGTACAGATGTGGCTGGGTCATCAGACGCTGCACATGACGATGCGATATGCCCACCTTGCCACCCATGACCTCGACACTTGTGTCAAAGTGCTGGAAACCAACCCGTGCGAGAGCGCCGGTTAGAGCCACCCTCATTTCGCTACTGCCGATACCGTAGTTTGCCGCCCTTTCCTGCCAGAAACTGCACAAATGCCGCCGCCGGTTCTCTTGCACCCAACGATTACGCACGATATCCGGACCGGCGCGGATTATCCTGCGTGCCAACAGGTAACGATTTCGCGGCACCCGGAGGAAGCGCAACCGGTCCCTGCCCTGGACCGGAATCATCCGTACGGCTATTTGTTTGGAAACGCTGCAATCCCGTGTCACAATCAACTCCGCAACAGAGCATCAACATGGCTTCGCACCCCAAACCGACCGCATTGATCCGGTCCCTGCCCGCAACGGTCCCGTTTGTCGGGCCGGAAAGCCAGGAACGCCAGCGCGGCCGGCCGTTCAAGGCGCGTATCGGCGCCAATGAGAGCGTATTTGGCCCGTCACCCAAGGTGATCAAGGCTATGGCGGCAGCCGCGCCTGACATGTGGAAATACTGCGACCCGGAAAGTTTCGAATTGCGAACCGCATTGGCGCAACATCTGGGCGTTGCAGCAAACAATCTGGTTATCGGCGAGGGAATCGACGGCTTGCTCGGCATGATCGTACGCTTGTTCGTGAGCGAGAATACGCCGGTTGTCACATCGCTCGGCGCCTATCCGACTTTCAACTACCATGTTGCCGGATTTGGCGGGCGGCTGGTCACGGTTGCCTACCGCAATGATCACGAGGATCTCGACGGGCTTGCCGCTGCCGTCCGCCTCGAAAATGCGCCACTCGTTTACCTGTCAAACCCGGACAATCCGATGGGAACCTGGTGGAATGGCGATGCAATTGCCGCTTTCGCTGACAGCCTGCCGGAAGAAACCATGCTTGTCCTTGACGAAGCCTATGGCGAGACCGCCCCTCGGGGCGCGTTGATGCCCTTGCTGCCGTTGCGTGGCAATGTCTTGCGCTTGCGGACTTTCTCGAAAGTCTATGGCCTCGCCGGTCTCCGTTGCGGCTATGCAATAGGTGTTGCGGAGACAATCGCGGTTTTTGAACGCATACGAAGCCATTTCGGCGTCAACCGCATGGCGCAGGTAGCCGCGATTACCGCACTAGAAGATTCCGACTATCTACTTCAGGCCATTGACAAGATCGCCGATGCGCGCACGGCCATTGCCGAAATCGGCCTGCGTAATGGATTGGAACCTGTTGAATCTGCAACAAATTTCGTTGCGCTTGACTGCGGAACCGCGGAACGATCGGGCGAAATCATGAAAGCGCTGATTGATGCCGGCATATTTGTGCGCCGGCCCGGTGTGCCGGTACTTGACCGCTGCGTGCGCATCAGCGCCGGAACGCCACAAGACCTGGCGCTGTTCGAGACCGCATTGGCAGCAGCCGTATCACGCTGAAACAAGCCGCCATTTCAAATCACAACGACTACTTATTATATAAACAATCGTTCATTTAATTATATCTGTACCGGCCGCCCATCGCGGGCATGACTACTTGAGTGGTGCAGGCGGCAATCCAGAGACCACTGCCCCAGGCTATGAAGTCTGGTTGCGGCAGGCGTAAAGCACTGCCGCGGTACCCATTAATGCATGGTCATCCATTCACGGGCCTGGCGCAGCGCCGAGGCGATCTCGGTTTTCGACATTGTCTGGGCGAGTTCCGCGCGCAATTCGGCAGCACGGGCAGAGCCCTTGATTGCAGCAATGTTGAACCATTTATGTGCTGTCACCATATCGACTTCGCAGTCACGGCCGCTGGCATACATCATTCCCAATTCGAATAGAAGGTCGGCCTGCGCTGCGCCGCCCGCCGCTCCCGTATTCATGTCACAAACTTCAAAACGTGCCATATTCCAACTCCCCCTGTTAGGTGTTTCCGGATTTGGCGCCCCAGTCCTCTTCCGGCCTTCTATTGACCAGGCGATGATGGCAGCTGCAATTTGAAACCGGCGTTAAGGGGCGTGCTTAATTGTCGGCAAACAAAAACCAAAAAAAAGGTAAACGAGTGAAATCATTAACGATGGGAACCCGCAGATTCCCGACAGATGAAGACAATTTCCGGAAAAATGCACAGTTTGCGCGAAAGTATCTGCTAACCACATCTGAAACTCGCCGGACTGGATTGGTATCCAACGATCCAATATGACAAGCCGTGCCCGGCCACAATTTGCACTTCTTACCCTACGGCATGACTTCCGTTTTTATCCAAGCTGGACTAATTTCAGCGGCCAAAGCCATTGCCGGTGCAGCAGTGACAAGCACCACAGGCCGAAAAACGGGAGAAACGGGTTTATGAAAAAGCTTATTACCGGTATTGCGGTTGCCGTCATGTTCACCAGCGCAGCGTTTGCAGACGTCATTGAAGGCAACTGGCGCACGCAAAGCGGAGAGACCGCTGCAATCGCGAAATGCGGCGGCAGCTTTTGTATTACGCTGAAGACCGGAGAACACGCCGGAAAACGAATTGGCAAACTCAGCAACAATGGAAGCAAATATAAGGGTACGATCACAGACCCGGCAGATGACAAGACCTATTCCGGTTCTGCGACAATCAGCGGTTCAACCATGAGTATGACGGGCTGCGCCTTCAAGATATTCTGCAAATCCCAGAAGTGGACCAAGCAGTAGTCAGGTCATCGCCTACCTACGGGCGAAATAGATACGGATAACAGGCGTCCAAGGCGACCTTGGCCGCGACGGCAATCAAATGCCGGCTCGTCCGTTCTTCCCAACTCCCAGGCCAAATGGGCTTTGGCTCGACGGTCTATCGTGCCTTTTGTCCGAAAAGCACGTTCTGGACCTTCTTGTCGCCGGCAATATTGGCTTTTGACTGCATGTCTTCGCCCATTGCCAGCCCGGTGGAAACGGCGGGGCGCGCGTTCATTGTTTCATACCAGCGCAACAAGTTCGGGAAATCGTTGAGATTCTGGCCCTGACGTTCATGGCGCTTGATCCAGCCGATGCAGGCGATATCGGCGATCGAATAATCTCCAGCCAGGAATTCGCGGCCGGCCAGCTGCCGGTTCATCACACCGTAAAGCCGGTTCATCTCGTTTGTGTAACGGTCGATGGCATAGGGGATCTTTTCGGGCGCATACAGGCGGAAATGATGGGCCTGGCCGCCCATGGGTCCAAGGCCACCCATTTGCCAGTGCAGCCATTGGTCGACTTCCACACGCGCGCGTTCATCCGAAGGGTAGAACTGGCCGAATTTTCGGCCGAGATACTGCAGAATGGCGCCGGATTCAAAAACCGAGATTGGATTACCGTCCGGCCCTTCCGGATCGATAATCGCAGGCATGCGGTTATTCGGTGAAATTTCCAGAAATGACGGCTCGAATTGCTCGCCGCGTCCGATATTGACGAATTTCACGACGTAGGGGATGGCGAGCTCTTCCAGCATTACCGTAATTTTCCAGCCGTTCGGTGTTGGCCAGAAAAAAAGTTCAATCGGTTTCGTCTGTTTGGTCAATTCCGCATTCCCCGCTCCAGAAACATTCCGTCGCTGCCAGATAGGCATTCATGCCGGATATGCAAGCCGGATAACTGTCTCATCTCATTAATATGTTTGAACCGCCGATGAACAGGAGCCTCACGGCCGGTTCAGCAGCAGCCTGCCAATATTGCCGCAAATCGGAGAACTGCAATGCTCGCACGGCGTTTCACAATCATTTGTCTCATTTGCATGCTTCTTGGAATGGGCATGTCCTTTCTTGTTCAAAACACCGCGCGCCCGGCCTATTCGTCCGGCGGATCGAATTCGTTACCCTGTGTCTACGACATATCCGGCCATTGCTCGACCCCGGTTTTCCGCTGAGCAGAACGCGCAGCACATACCCTGCAAGATTGCATCTCATGAAACAGAACTCCCGGACCATTGTGCTTTTGATATCCGTAGCGCTGCGTGTCTTCGCGCTGTCTGTTTTGTTTGGCGGACCGGTATATGGCGTCAGCGAAATGCGCATTGAGGGCGGGAACACTTTCTCGAATGGCGCCGGCATTGTCCTGCTTACAGCCTTGCAGCGTAACTGACATTAGCGACATGCTGGCGATTTCGCACTGTCAGTGGCAATATTTCTGCATTATAAGGAGCCGATGAACACGCAGATATTTCCTGATCCTATTGAGACAATTGAAACCCCTGAACCCATTGCGGAACGTGAATTTGCCGACGCCAAGGCCGCGGTCGACGCATTGTGCACGATCTATGAACGAAACACTGCGTTTCTGCGGGACGCGTTCGAGAAGATCCATCATGGCCAGACGCCGGCTGTCAGATATCGCGCCTATTACCCGGAAATCGGGATAGTCACTTCCAGTTATGCACGGGTCGATTCACGCCTCGCCTACGGGCATATGTCTGATCCCGGCCATTACAAGACATCGATCACGCGGCCGGACCTGTTTCGCACCTATCTGGAAGATCAGCTGAACCTGATTGTCCGCAACCACGGGGTGCCGATTACCATCTCGGAATCCTCTGTTCCCATTCCCGTCCATTTTTCATTTCTCGAAGACACGCATGTCGAGAGTTCGGCCGCAGACGGGCTGGCGCGGCCTCTGCGCGACGTTTTCGATGTTCCCGACCTGTCAGTAATCGACGATCATATCGCCAACGGTACCCACGAAGTGCCGATCGGCGAAGCACAGCCTTTGGCACCGTTTACCGCACCACGTATCGATTACTCCCTGCACCGGCTGTCTCATTATACCGCCACCAGTCCGCACCATTTTCAAAACTATGTGCTCTTTACGAACTACCAGTTCTACATCGACGAGTTTTGTGAGCATGCACGCGACCTGATGGCAAAAGGCGGCGGCGGATATGCCTCTTTTGTCGAGCCTGGCAACGTGATTACAAAGGCCGGCGAGAAAGCTGCCGGCACTGCCAGTGTGCGCATGCCGCAAATGCCGGCATATCACCTTGTCAAGCCAGGGCATGGTGGCATCACCATGGTCAATATCGGCGTTGGTCCCTCCAATGCGAAAACAATTACCGACCATGTGGCCGTATTGCGTTCGCATGCCTGGCTGATGCTCGGCCATTGTGCCGGATTGCGCAACTCGCAGGCTCTCGGCGACTATGTGCTGGCACATGCCTATGTCCGCGAAGATCACGTGCTAGATGACGATCTGCCCGTGTGGGTGCCATTGCCCGCACTTGCCGAGGTTCAGGTCGCGCTGCAGGAAGCAGTTGCAGAAGTGACGGGACTGGCAGGCTACGACCTGAAACGCATCATGCGCACGGGGACCGTTGCCACGATCGACAACCGCAACTGGGAACTGCGCGATCAACTTGGGCCGGTCAAACGGCTATCCCAGTCGCGTGCGATAGCGCTTGACATGGAGTCGGCAACCATTGCCGCCAACGGGTTCCGGTTCAGGGTCCCGTACGGAACATTGCTGTGTGTTTCGGACAAACCGCTGCATGGAGAACTGAAACTGCCGGGCATGGCCAGCGAATTTTACAAGCGCCAGGTCTCTCAGCATCTGACGATCGGATTACAGGCGCTGGAAAAACTGGCCGAGATGCCGCCGGAACGTCTGCATTCACGCAAACTGCGGTCGTTCTCGGAGACCGCGTTTCAGTAAAAGCGGCGGGGCGTACGGACTGGAGAACGGCACCAGTGATCCTTTTTCCTGTAATCGCATGGCTTGCATTGGTAGTGCTCGCCGCGGGATATTTTGGCCTGATCCACCCGGCATTCGACAGCCTTTGCCATTTTCGCCCGCATTTAGCAGGTCTTGCCATGGTTGCAGCAATACCGGCTTTCGGTGCCGGCTGGAAAAAGAGCGCGCTGATCACAATGGCGGCGGGCGCGGCGGCGCTGTTTTCCACCTACACCTGGGTGAAACCGGCAAACGTTGCTCCAGAATTGGGCAGCGGTAAAGCACCCTACCGGCTGCTGCACATGAACCTCCGCTTCGACAACAAGACGCCGGAACGCGTGTTTTCGCTGATCGCTGAGCTGCAACCCGATGTGGTCACACTCAACGAAGTGTCCGATTCCTGGCTCGGACATCTGGAGCAGCTTTCGGCCAGCTACCCTTATCAGCGGGTCTGCAAGCGAAACAGCGTCATTGGCGGCGTTGCCGTAATGGCGCGAAGGCGGTTTGCCGCCACGGGACACTGTCTGCATGACGGAGCCATGGCCATCCAGCCTGTTGACTTTGACGGTGTGGCAATAACGTTTGTAGCGCTGCACCTGCACTGGCCATGGCCTTTTCAGCAGTCCGCGCAGATTGGTTCAATGGCCCATGATCTTCGTGAATTGCCCGGCGGCCAGACGCTGATTACCGGCGACCTTAACGCCGCCCCATGGAGTGCAGCATCCGGAACGGTGGCCAGCCTTTCCAAAACCCGGATACTGCGCGGCATCGGGGCAACATGGCGTTTCAAACTGCTGCCCGCATGGTTTCCTTACGATGCCGGTCTGCCTATCGACCAGGTTTTGGCGGGATCTGATATCCGTGCATCAGCCCGGCGCATTGATCGTGCGCTTGGTTCCGATCACTTGCCTTTGATGGTCAACTTCAAGCTTAGCGTCCACGATTGACTTGCATGGCTATAGGGGCATCGCCGATCTTGTTTCTCACGGTATTCGCGGAAACCGTGTTCTTTTTTTGTGCCTTGCCAATCAGGTTGAGGACCAGTTTATCGACATTTCCGCCATCGCGATGTTCGGTCCTGTCAAAAGCCTTCTGCCTTCTTTCATAGTCGTTCATGACGGAATCCACCCGCTTGCCGAGCAACTGCTTCATGCCGCGGCAATTGGTGTCGGATGTTTTCAGGTTCGTGGATAGGATTTCCTTTTCGACGGCGAAAACCATTTTGCGGGCTAGGTCACCATGATATTTCTCGTGTTTTGTGACGCCGGTCATGAAACCGTTCCAACGCTTTTTCAAAGTAGCTGAAACTGCACCGTCCAGTCGGGGGTAGACAAAGGTTACCGATAGTTCGACCGGTGCCTTGAACGCGCGGCATGCTCCGTCGCGGTGACGCCAGCTTGCACCCCAACTGGTCGTGTATCGCGTCTGGGCAATCGAGCGGGCCCACCATCCGTGCTTCGGGCCGCGCTTGTTCATCTGCGATAACAGATTTGATCCGGTACTTCCCTTTACAGAGTAATAATCGGTCTTTGTCTTGATCAGCGGCTTGGCTGCAGCTTTCGAGGTTGCCCCGACCGCTGTGGCCAAAATAATGCATGTCAGAACCACAGATTTACGCACGGACAGGTTCCTGATCAACAAGTCGCTTCAATTCATGCACACAAGGACTTCACTATCAAGTGGAAGTAAATATTCCATGTTTCTAATCTACATGTTGGGATAGACTGGTCCTTCCCCGCCCTGTGGCGGCACCCATGTAATATTCTGGTTTGGATCCTTGATGTCACAGGTTTTGCAATGGACGCAGTTTTGCGCGTTGATGACAAACCGCGCCGATATGCCCGGATCAGTCATATGATCCACGGGCAACTGATTGCCTTCGCCGTCGACCCATTCATATACACCCGCCGGGCAATAACGCGAAGAGGGACCGGCATATTGCTGGCGTTCGGAACTTTCCTGCAGTTTTGCATCTCCGAGATGCAAATGAACCGGCTGATCCTCCTCATGGTTCGTATTTGAAAGGAACACCGACGACAGCCGGTCAAAAGTAAGGACACCGTCGGGTTTGGGATAGTCGATCGGCTTGTGTTTTGACGCGGGCTCGGTTGCCGCGTAGTCCGGTTTTCCATGGCCCATCGTGCCAAAGAATGAAAATCCGCCGAAAATGGTGGTGATCCACATGTCGAAACCGCCAAGGCCAACCCCGCCTAACGTACCCAGTTTCGACCACAGCGGCTTCACGTTGCGCACTTTTTTCAGGTCCTTGCCTATCGGACCGCCGCGCCAGCTTTCCTCGTAGCCTACCAACTCGTCAGCGCTGCGGCCTTCTGCCAGTGCGGCAACCACATGTTCGGCGGCCAACATTCCCGAATGCATCGCATTATGTGACCCCTTGATGCGGGGGACATTTACGAAACCGGCAGAACAGCCGATCAGGGCGCCGCCGGGGAATGTCAGTTTCGGAACCGATTGCCATCCGCCTTCCGTGATCGCCCTGGCACCATAGGAAATGCGTTTTCCGCCTTCGAAAGTGTCACGAATTGCAGGATGGGTCTTGAGACGCTGGAATTCCTGGAATGGTGACAAATAGGGGTTCTTGTAATTCAGATGCAGCACGAATCCGACCGCAACGAGGTTGTCTTCCAGATGATAGAGGAAACAGCCGCCCCCGGTCTTGAGGTCGAGTGGCCATCCGAAGCTGTGCTGAACCAGGCCGGGTTTGTGTTTTTCTGGCGCGACTTCCCACAATTCCTTGATGCCAATGCCGAATTTGGGCGGTTCCTTGCCTTCATCCAGCGCAAATCTGGTAATCAGCTGCTTGGAAAGCGAGCCGCGTACACCCTCACCAATGAGTGTGTACTTGCCGAGCAATTCCATACCGGCCGCATAGTTCGGCCCCTTCGACCCGTCGCGTTCGATGCCCATGTCACCGGTCGCAACACCACGGACTGCGCCGTTGTCGTCATAGAGCACTTCGGTAGCTGCAAAACCGGGATAGATCTCCACTCCCAGCGCTTCTGCCTTCCCGGCAAGCCAGCGGCAGACATTACCCAGCGAAACGATATAATTGCCGTGGTTGCTCATCAGCGGCGGCATTAGAAAATTCGGCAGCCTGATCGAACCGGCGGGTCCAAGAAACATAAACTGGTCCGCCTTGACCGGTGTCTTGAAGGGGTGGCCGGGTTCGTCGCGCCAGCCGGGCAACAGTTCGTTGACGGCAACCGGATCAACCACTGCTCCCGAAAGGATGTGCGCGCCAACTTCCGCCCCTTTTTCCAAAACAACGATCGAAAGCTCCGGATCAAGCTGTTTCATGCGGATCGAGGCGGCCAACCCGGCGGGGCCTGCGCCGACGATCACGACATCAAACTCCATGCTCTCGCGTTCACTCTCGCTCATCAATGCCTCCGTTCCAATCAGTGCCGTGCGCGGCGGCTCCGGCCATTTGCCTTGAACATAGCTGTTACCCGATGTCCGTAGCCCAGCCTTTTGTTCGTGTCCAATATTCAATAAACAGTAGAGCAACTACGGACAACAAAATCCCAGACTTGCCAACGCAGTTGCGATTTGCAAGGCGTATGGACAATATGCCGGCCATGAACGATCAACACGAAACACCAGACAGTGCATTGCGCGATATCCTGCTTTTTTATCGGGAAGCGGGAGTGG
>JAHEGF010000061.1:10517-14735 GCA_024645155.1 Phyllobacteriaceae bacterium
TGCTGTTGGCGAAACGGCGATCAATCATTTTGAGGACAAGCGGCCGGCGCCACCGACACAGCCAGCGGTGGCAGCGCCTGATGCGCCCGATGTTGCCGCGCCCAATATTCAACGCGCGGTACCGGACGAGGCCCAGGCGGCGCGGGCACGTGAGATGGCGCACCGTGCAGACACGCTCGAGGATCTGCGCGCGGCGCTCGAAGAATTTGACGGCTGCAATCTGAAAGTCACCGCCAAGAACCTGGTTTTTGCAGACGGCAATCCGGAGGCGCCTGTCATGTGCGTTGGTGAAGCGCCTGGCCGCGACGAGGATATTGAAGGTCTACCGTTTGTGGGCCGTTCAGGCCGGCTGCTGGACCGCATGCTGTTGGCCATCGGGCTAAACCGCACATCCGTCTATATCGCCAATGTCATTCCGTGGCGGCCACCTGGAAACCGCACACCGACCATCCATGAGACGGAAATCTGCAGGCCTTTTATCGAACGCCAGATCGCATTGGCCAATCCGCGCATTCTCGTGACGCTGGGCGGTCCGGCAGCAAAAACGCTGCTCAACAAAACCGAGGGAATATTGCGGTTGCGGGGCAAGTGGCAGCACCATTTAACAGCCGATGCTCGCCCAATTGCCGCAATGCCGACCCTTCACCCGGCCTATCTTTTGCGCAACCCGGCCCACAAAAAGCTGGCGTGGAGAGATTTTCTCGAGGTCAAGGACCGTTTGCGCAACCCGGACTGACCGGAAAGCCGGCAAACGCATCGCAATTGCAAAAAATACGAAGCAGATGCGTCGCAATCGCATGGTTGCAAGATACCGTGTAGTTCTAGTATGAGCGCGATTCACGCGGGTCATAGGGCATTGCGTTGACCTTGACGCATCCAGGAGCGGGCCATGACATCGCATTTGCTACCGATTATGGCTTTGCTGTCCAGCACATTCCTGATGCTGGTCGGTGGTGGACTGTCGGGCATCCTGCTGCCAATCCGCGCTTCGCTTGAGGGCTGGTCACCAACGACCATCGGATGGATCGGCACAGCCTACGCAATCTGCTTCACCGCCGGCTGCATAATTACGCCGCGGCTTGTGCGACGGGTTGGTCACGTGCGCGTTTATGCCGTCCTGACAACCCTCCTTGCCATGACCTTGCTGCTGCACGCGCTGTTTGTACATCCCCTTGCATGGATGGTAATTCGCGGCATCGCAGGTTTCGCACTGGCCGGTTCCTACATGGTAATCGAAAGCTGGCTGAACGAACGCGTAACAAACGAGAACCGCGGCCTGGTTTTTTCCATCTACATGATCGTTTCGATGAGCGGGTTGATAGCCGGGCAATATACATTGCCATTGAGCGACCCGGCGCTGCCGACGCTTTTTATCGTTGGCGCTCTTTTTTACTGTCTGGCCCTGCTTCCGACCGCGCTTTCCAGCGCGCAATCACCCAGGCCACTGACACAGGTATCGCTCAACCTTACGGGACTTTTCAAGAATTCGCCGGCGGCAGTTGTCGGATCGTTTCTGGCCGGCGTGATCGCCGGAAACTGGCATTACATGGCGCCGATCTATGGGCAGATGACAGGACTGAATTCTGCCGGGGTTGCGACAATGCTTGCATCGGCGATGCTTGGCGGCGTGGTTTTCCAGTTTCCGCTGGGATGGGCTTCCGACAAGATCGACCGGCGCCTCGTCATGGTGTTTGCCGGCATTGTCGGCGTCGGTGTGTCGCTGTTCATGGTCGTTTCCGCACCGACTTCCAATTGGCTTATCTTCGCCGGGATGTTCCTGTTCGGCTCGGTGCTTTTCCCGATCTATTCGCTCAATGTCGCCCATGCCAACGACTTTGCGCAACCGGAGGATTTCGTCCGGATCTCGAGCGGACTGCTGATCGTATACGGATTAGGAAACATGACCGGTCCGCAGCTCGGCGGGCGGCTCATCGACGGCATCGGCTCGACCGGATTTTTTATCGCGATGGCTATCAGTTTCAGTCTCTATGGCGGATATGCATTGTGGCGCACACTTCGGCGCGCGGCGATCGATCCCGAAGACCGGTCCGACTTCCAGATGATAGCCCTGCCGCGCCAGCAAACGCCGGAAACATTTCAACTCGATCCACGCATCGAGGATGTCCCCGAGGACCAGAAACAAAAGGACGCAAAAGATTCACCCCTGTGGGGTTACGACTTTACGTGAGCGGGCGCGTTCTAGGCCAAGTCTGTGCTCGCGCAAGATGATAAAAATGCCCGCCGCAACAATCACGGTTCCGCCAACAATGGTTTCGGCAGTCGGCACATCCCCGAAAGCAAAAAATCCGATAATGATGGCCAGGATCATGGATGTGTATTCAAAGGGCGCGATGGTTGATACGTCAGCGTGGCGATAGCTCTCGGTAAGCATGATCTGGCCAAAGCCGCCGCAAAATCCCGCGGCAATCAGAAATGCCGCCTGCGATGCGTGCATCGGCGACCAGCCAAACGGCAAAGTCAGTAATGACAGGCCGGTTGCAGTAAGCGAGAACCACAACACGATCGTCGGGGTTTTTTCGGTCGTCACCAGACGCCGCACCAGAAGCATAGCAACGGCCGCCAGTGTTGCAGACGCCAACACCGCGATCACGCCCAGTGTTTCGTCGGCACCCAATCCGTCGCCTGCCGCTGTCAGTTTGGGCCACGACACGATGATGACCCCGACGAGGCCGATGACCACTGCGCTCCAGCGAAAAATACGGATCGTTTCCTTGAGAAAGAGCGCGCTGAATACAACGACAATCAGCGGTTTGGCGTATCCAAGAACAATCGCTTCGGGAAGCGGCAGGCGGGTCAGTGCAAAAAATCCAAGACCCATGGCGCAGACACCGACCGTGCCTCGTGCAACATGAGACCATGGATGACGGGTAGAAAACGCGGTACGCAACTCGTGTCGCCATGCGAGCACGGCGATGATCGGAAATATCGCAAAAAGCGAGCGGAAAAAGACCATCTGGCCGGCCGGCAACGGACCGGCTGCCTTGATAAAGGAGGCCATTGCAACAAAGACCGTGACCGAACCGACCTTCAATGCAATCCCAGTCAGCGGGCTCACCGAACTTCCGGTCGGATCATCGGCCATCGGTCCGCCCCGAAACACAGGCTGGCTTGCCGGGCGATAACCGGTGCCCGGTGGTGACGGCGGAGTTCAAGCGCCTGTACGCGCTTGATTGATCGCTTCCCAAACCCGCAGAGGCATCGCGGGCATTTCTATGTGCCTGATCCCGTAGGCCCGGAACAGGGCATCGGTTACCGCGTTGATCGCAGCGGGCGTTGCGCCGATAGCACCGGCCTCGCCTGCCCCCTTGATGCCGAGGGCATTGGTTGTCGAGGGCACATTTCGAGTTTCGAAACTGAAAGTCGGCATATTGTCGGCGCGCGGCATGGCGTAATCCATGAAGCTTGCAGACAACAACTGGCCGTCCTCGGAAAAAACCGTGTCTTCCATCAGGGCCTGACCGATACCCTGAACCGCGCCGCCATGGACTTGCCCTTCCAAAAGAAGCGGATTTACGATTGCTCCAAAATCGTCGACGATCGTATAGCGGGTGATTTCGGTAACACCGGTTTGCGGGTCAATTTCAACTTCGCAGACATGGGTTCCGTTCGGATATGTCGCTTCTTTCTGAACATAATCGCCAAACCCCTTGAGATCATCCGGATCCTTAGCAGCTGCGGCAATCGCTGCAAAACTGATCGACCGGTCGGTGCCTACAATCATTGCCCCGCCATTGCCGAGCTCGATGTCGTCGGGTGCTGCTTCCAGCTCGTCGGCGGCGATTTTTCTAATCTTGACGGCAAGGTCTTCCCCGGCTCGCGCTGCAGATACGCCGCCGAGCGGTATCGAGCGCGATCCTCCGGTTCCGCCACCTTTCGCCAAACGGTCGGTATCGCCCTGCAAAACAGCGATATGGTCAATGTCAAGATTTAGTTTCTCGGCAACAAACTGCGCGTAAGCTGTTGCATGACCCTGACCATTTGACTGGGTACCGATCAGCACTTCAACGTTGCCGTCTTCCTTTAGTATTGCGTGCGCCGGTTCCGATCCGGCAAACGCACAGGCTTCAATATAGGTCGCCAGACCGATACCGCGAATTTTTCCGGTCTTGCGCGACTTTGCCAGTCGTTTTTCGAAGTCCTGCCAGCCTGCACGATCGAGCGCGACATCGAGGTGGCCTTCGAATTCGCCGACATCAT
>JAHEGF010000284.1 GCA_024645155.1 Phyllobacteriaceae bacterium
CACGTTTATCGGGGCAGTCGGCGATTTCACCGCCCCGGTATGGCCGGTAAAATTCGTGATGGTCATCGGCACTATCTTGCTGATCGCGCAATTTTCGGCGCGGCTGTTCAAATTCGTGACCGGCAGGGAAAGCGGGTCGGGTTCGTGACGTCTTTCGATATTGGCCTGATTTCGCTCGCCGCAATGATTGTTCTTGTTATAAGCGGTCTCTATGTGCCGATTGCGCTGATGGCCTGTTCCTTTGCGGGGGTGTGGGCCATCAAGGGGTCGCCATTGCTAGCGTCAAAACTGCTAGGCCTTGCAGCGACCAACACAATCGCTTCCTATTACTTCGGCGTCGTGCCGCTATTTGTACTAATGGGATTTCTTGTTGCTGAATCCGGTATTGGCCGCGACGCCTATGATTTCGCAAACGCAGCTTTCCGGCGCCTCAAGGGAGGCCTTGGCGTTGGAACCGTTGGCGCAAATGCCATATTCGCGGCGATCACCGGCATTTCGATCGCATCCGCCGCGATCTTCACCAAGATTGCCATCCCTGAAATGGTCCGCCACGGATACACCAAGCGGTTTGCCGCTGGCATCGTGGCGGGATCCTCCGTGCTGGGTATGCTGATCCCGCCATCACTTTTGTTAATTCTCTACGGTGTGTTGACGGAACAATCGATTGGTGACCTGTTTCTCGCCGGAGTTCTTCCGGGCCTGGTGATGGCATTCCTGTTCGGTGCTGGCGTGATCGCCATGACTGTTTATGTTCCCTGGTTTACCGGCGATCCGCAAAGCAGCGCCGGCGAGGTTCTCTCCCCCGGCACTCTTTTGCTCAAGGTTTTCCCAATCGCGCTTTTGATCCTTTTGGTCCTCGGCGGCATTTATGGCGGTATTTTCACGCCTGTGGAGGCCGGAGCCATTGGTGCAATTGGCGCGTTGGTTCTGGGCCTGTTGAAAGGGTCGCTGGGGTGGCGCGCCCTGTGGAACGTCCTGGTTGAAACCGGACTTGTGACCGCGTCTGTCTGCTTTCTGATCATAGCCGCTCAGATGTATTCGCGCATGCTGGCGTTCTCCGGCGTGCCGGCCGGGTTCGGCGGACTGGTGGCCTCGGCCGATATCGGACTTTGGGGCGTCCTGCTGCTCTATGTCCTTGTCATCATAGCCCTGGGAATGATCCTCGACTCCTCATCCATCATGCTCATCCTCGTGCCGCTGATGCTGCCGGTGATCGGCCCGTTCAACATCGATCTCGTCTGGTTCGGCATCGTCACCGTTATTGCCGTTGAGATCGGGTTGCTGACCCCGCCCTTCGGAATTTCCGTCTATGTAATCAAATCAGTCATAGATGACCCGGAAGTCGGGCTTGGCGACATTTTTGCCGGGGCGGCACCTTTCGCGTTGATGATGTTAGTTGTTCTCGGCCTGGTTTTGGCCTTTCCTCAACTTACCACTGCCTTGCTATAGGAGGTTTGCATGCCACGCCGATTTGTCGATCTATCCGTACCGCTTGAAGCGGAAATCGCTTCCGACCCACCGCCGATGCTGCCCAAGATCGATTATGTCGACCACAAGCAATCAGCCGAACAGATGACGCAGTTCTTTCCCGGACTGACAGTCGACCAGTTGCCGGGTGGAGAAGGCTGGGCTGTGGAAATGCTACAGATTTCAACCCACAACGGCACCCATCTCGACGCGCCGTATCATTATCACTCCACGATGAACAATGGCGAGCGCGCCATTACCATCGACGAAGTGCCGCTGGAATGGTGCTTCAATCCTGGTGTCAAGCTCGACTTCCGTCATATGGAAGACGGCTACGTGGCAACAGCCAAGGATGTCGAAGCCGAACTGAAACGCATCGGCCACGATTTGCAGCCTCTCGATATCGTCGTGGTCAACACCTCCGCCGGCACCCATTACGGCAAGGAAGACTTTTTGATGAAAGGGTGCGGAATGGGTCGGGAGGCAACGCTTTATCTGCTCGAACGCGGCGTACGCGTGACCGGAACCGACGCATGGTCATGGGATGCGCCTTTCGCCTACACGGCGCAGGAATTCTCCAGAACCGGTGATGCCTCGATCATCTGGGAGGGGCACCGGGCCGGCATGGAAATCGGTTACTGCCACATTGAAAAGCTGTCGAAGCTCGAGGATCTGCCTGCCAACGGTTTTCAGATTTCCTGTTTCCCCTGGAAGATCAAGGGTGCATCAGCCGGCTTTACCCGCGCTGTGGCGATTTTCGACGAGTAAAAAAATCATAAAGGGAGAACGGCCAATGGCCCGGAAAATGGACAATGTCATCATCACCTGCGCGGTCACCGGCGGTATTCACACCCCGACCATGTCTGACGCGTTGCCGATTACGCCGGACGAGATTGCCCGCCAGTCGATCGATGCGGCTGAAGCTGGAGCTTCGATCATCCATCTGCATGCCCGCGATCCGCAAACCGGCAGGCCCACGCCTGATCCGGATGTGTTCATGCAGTTTCTTCCGCGTATCAAGCAATCTTGTGATTCAGTGATCAACATAACCACAGGTGGCGGGCTGGGAATGACCGTCGAGGAACGGCTGGCCGGACCGCTCAAGGCGGAACCGGAGATGACATCGCTCAATATGGGATCAATGAACTTCGCGCTTCACCCGCTGGCCGGAAAGTACAAGGAATGGAAGCATGATTGGGAAAAGCCGTTTCTTGAGGCGAGCGAGGACTTCATCTTTCGCAATACCTTCAAAGACATTTCCTACATCCTCAAGCATCTCGGTGAGGGATGTGGCACCCGCTTCGAGCATGAATGTTACGACATCGGGCATCTCTACAATCTGGCGCATTTTGTTGACGCCGGTCTGGTCAAGCCGCCGTTCCTGGTGCAGTCGATTTTCGGCATTCTCGGCGGCATCGGCGCCGAGATGGAAAACGTCATGTTCATGAAGCAGACAGCGGACCGGCTGTTCGGCGATGATTACGTCTGGTCCGTTCTGGCGGCGGGACGGTTCCAGATGCCGTTCGTCACCCAGGCCGCAATGCTGGGCGGAAACGTTCGCGTCGGGCTGGAGGATTCGCTCTACATCGGCAAGGGCGAACTTGCTAAATCCAACGCGGATCAGGTGCGCAAGGTGCGCCACATCCTGGAGCAACTCGGCATCGGGATCGCCACACCGGCAGAAGCCCGCGAAGTGCTTCAGCTCAAGGGCGGTGACATGGTCAAGTTTTGATGGCCGGCGTCAATCCCATCGACGGCTTTCAGATCGATCCTGCGGCAATCAAAACGATTGGCAAGGACCTGCAGCGGCCCGAATGCATCCTCGCCGAACCCGATGGTTCGCTGTGGTCGGCCGATGCGCGGGGCGGCGTCATGCATATCCAGCCTGATGGCAGTCAGAACTTTGTCGGTCAGCAGCAAGCATCATTCGAGAAAGCCTCGGACGAAGCCAGCAAATTCACGGAAGGAACGTTGCCAAATGGTCTGGCCTTCGCGCGCAATGGCGACATCCTGATTTCGAATTTCGGAACCGACAGGCTTGAAGTCATGGACCGGGAGACCGGAGCGACCCGAGTGCTGCACGATACGATTAATGGCAAACCGATCGGCAAGGTCAATTTTGTGCTTCGCGACAGCAAGGACCGTATCTGGCTGACCGTTTCGACTGTGGTTCGCAATTGGATGGAATCCGTTGCCTCACTTCGCGAAGATGGCTTTGTAGCGCTTGCCGACGAAAACGGATTGCGCATTGTGGCCGACGGTTTTGCCTTTACCAACGAGATCCGTCTCGATGAAAAGGAGGAATGGCTTTATGTCGTTGAGACCACCGGAATGAAGATCACGCGACTGCGTGTCGGATATGATGGTTCGTTGTCAAATCGTGAGGTATTTGGACCAGAAAGCCACGGCGCGTTCATAGACGGAATTGCCTTTGATGCCTTTGGCAATCTCTGGGGCACCCATGTTATGACCGATCGCATTTTTGCCATCACGCCCGATGGCGATCTGCGGATCATGCTTGATGATGATAACGGCTCGGCTGCCGGCAAGGCTTTGCTTGATGCGTTCGCAAACGGCAACGCGACGCCCGATCACATGATGGCATGCGGGGGGAGAATTGCTCCCTGGATGGCGAGTGTCACATTTGGCGGTCCGGACTTGTCGACCGTTTTTATCGGCAGCCTGCGCGGTACTACCATTCCGCATTTTAAGGCCCCGGTAGCTGGTTTGCCGATGGTCCATTGGAACGAAAATCAGGGATGATGCCATGAACGACAACACGGGGATGCCGTCGAAGGCGCAAGTTCGTTTCGATTGCCGGGGACATG
>JAHEGF010000062.1 GCA_024645155.1 Phyllobacteriaceae bacterium
CCGAAGAGGCTGGAGCAGTCAAATCTGGCAAGGAGCCGGCCGGACAGGATGAACCGGGACGCGTTGTCGCCACACAGGAAGATCCGGGCCGCCAGCAGCCCGCTGCCGGGCCAGCCGACCCTGCCGCGCCTGCAATTGAGGATAATCAACGCGTGGCAATGACCGAACCCGCTGCCGGGGCTGAAAAACCTGCTGACCAGCCGTCAGTGGCGCCAGCGGCTGAAAAATCTGGCGCTTCGGTGTCGGTGGAAGCCGTCGAGATTGACGGGAATGCGGTATTTGTTGCTGGCAATGGCCGCGCAGGCAGTGTCGTTCGCATTTATGCCAACGATATTTTGCTCGGTCAGACCACGGTCTCGCCAATTGGCCGATTTTTACTGGAAACGGTCCGCGAATTGCCGGTAGGCGATTACATCATTCGCGCCGACATGCTTGATGCAAGGGGCGTGGAAGTTGTGTCGCGGGCAGCAGTGCCGTTTGAACGCGAGGCAGGCGAGAAGGTTTCCGCCGTTGCCACACCGCCAAGCGGCGATACAACGGCAAATGCCGGAAAAGCGGCCGAGAAGCAAGATACTGGTACCGCTCCGCAAAACCCGTTGTCAAATCTCGAGAAAAGCGGACTCCCCGAACTCAACACGACAATTGCCAGTACGCCGCCGGAAATTGTCGGAACCAAGCTGACCGGGGTGGATTCTTCGGTCATCATTCGCCGGGGTGACAATTTGTGGCGCATCTCGCGACGGGTGTATGGCCGCGGTATACGATACACAACGATTTACTTGGCCAACCAGGATCAAATCCGGGATCCGGACCGAATCTGGCCAGGCCAGGTATTCTCGGTTCCCGAAAAGACGGCCGAAGGCGAAGTCGCCGACCGCTCTGTGATCGAGGAACGCATGGCCGACGACAAGATGTCCGGCGGCAAGAAATCCAACTGAACATTCCGCGACGGCAAACCGCAGCGGTTGCACTCAACAAATAAATCGTCTATCGTCGATTAACGATGATTGGTCGAACGGACGTATCCATCATGACATCTCATTCCATTGCTGCACAGCTTGCAGCGCTTGGCCATCCGGCCCGGCTCAAGATCATGAGCCATCTTGCCTGCGACGACGGGCGGTGCTGCGGTGACGTTGTTTCGTGCGTCGATCTTGCGCAATCCACTGTCTCCCAGCATCTCAAAATACTGGTGGATGCCGGATTGGTGCACTATGTGCGGAAAGGTAAGCAATCGCGGTATACCATTAATGCCAAGGCGGTTGATGCATTGAAGCAGGAGTTTACCGCATTTGCAGGTGCCTGCTGCGAAGACAAAACAGAATGCTGCGGTTGAAACGCCGGCAGCAAAACGAGTTCCAGGTGAAAGACCAGAATTGACCGACAAAACCGTATCTGCGGAAAGCGGCTCTACGCTGCGGACCATTTCCAATCTTTGGCCCTATATGTGGCCGGCCGACCGGCCGGACCTGAAAGCACGTGTATTGTGGGCGGCACTTTTTCTGGTGCTGGCAAAACTGGTGCTTGTACTGGTGCCCTACACTTTCAAATGGGTCGCCGACGCGTTGACCGGCACATTCGAAAAGCCGGGTCTTCTGCCGGCGTTTCTGATTGCTCCGGTCATGCTCGTGGTGGCTTACAATTCCGCACGTATCATCCAGGTCGGTTTCAACCAGCTGCGCGATGCGTTGTTTGCCCGTGTCGGTCAGCACGCCGTTCGCCAGCTTGCGCGCAAGACATTCGTGCACATGCATAATCTGTCGTTGCGGTTTCACCTGGAACGGCGGACCGGCGGTCTCCAGCGTGTGATAGAGCGTGGTACAAAGGGGATTGAAACTATCGTTCGTTTCACCATCCTCAATACGGCGCCGACAATTCTCGAATTTGGACTGACAGCCGTAATATTTGCAGTGGCCTATGGATTTTCCTATCTCGGGATCATTGCAGCGACGGTCATCGCCTACACTTGGTTTACCGTGCGCGCCAGCGATTGGCGTATATCCATACGCCGCGAGATGAATGACAGCGATACTGACGCCAACACGAAGGCTGTGGATTCGCTGCTCAATTTCGAGACCGTTAAGTATTTCGGCAATGAAGAAATGGAAGCCAACCGTTTTGACCGCTCCATGGCGCGTTATGAAGAGGCGGCCACCAAGACGTGGACGTCGTTGGGTTGGCTGAACTTCGGACAGGGCCTGATATTCGGCATTGGCATGGCGGCTGCAATGGTCCTGTCTGCGCTTGCGGTAATGCGCGGTGAACAGACGATCGGCGATTTCGTGTTCATCAACGCCATGTTGATGCAGTTGTCGATACCGCTGAATTTCATTGGCTTTATCTACCGCGAAATCCGCCAGGGATTGACCGACATTGAGCAGATGTTCGACCTTCTCGACGTCAAGCAGGAGATCGTCAACAAGCCTGATGCCGCGCAACTGAAAGTTGAACGGGGGGCGATAAAATTCGACAATGTCCATTTCGCATATGATGAAAACCGCAAAATCCTCAAAGGCATAAGCTTCGAAGTGCCGGCCGGGAAAACGCTGGCGATCGTAGGCCCGTCAGGCGCCGGCAAGTCGACGATATCGCGTCTGCTTTTCCGGTTTTACGATATTCAGAATGGCGCAGTCACGATCGACGGGGCCGATATTCGTGACGTTTCCCAGGAAAGCCTGCGTCACGCAATCGGTATCGTCCCCCAGGATACTGTGCTGTTTAACGACACCATTGCCTACAATATTCGCTACGGGCGTATAGCCGCGACCCCCGAGGAAGTTGCCGAGGCAGCCGAACTGGCACAGATTGGCGAATTCATCGCAGCGTTGCCTGACGGGTACAAGTCCATGGTTGGAGAGCGCGGTCTGAAGCTGTCCGGCGGTGAAAAGCAGCGTGTGGCAATTGCGCGGACGATACTGAAGGCGCCGCCAATCCTCATCCTTGACGAGGCCACATCGGCGCTCGACACCCAGACGGAACGTGAAATTCAGTCGTCGCTCGATCTTGTTAGCAAGGGAAGGACAACCTTGATGATCGCCCATCGCCTGTCGACGGTAATCGGAGCCGACGAAATCATCGTGCTCAAGGACGGCCAGATTGCCGAACAGGGCACGCACCGCTCCCTGTTGGCAAAAAAGGGTCTCTATGAAGAGATGTGGAACCGCCAGCGCGAGGCTACCGAGGCGGAGGAACGGCTGCGCAAGGCCCGTGAAGAGGATGAAATGGGGGTTTTGGGACCGGCGCCGGCCGCGGAAAAACCGGAATTCAGTGCTGCGACACAGGACGAGGGCAAGACACAGGTACTAACCATAACCTGATACATTCCCTTTGATCGGAAACTTTTTTAGGATAGAGGCAAGTGTTCAAGATGCCGGGATCTGCGTGTGTTCCGGCGTGATAATAATACGGAACCGGTACCTGATGAGCCTCGCCGACACCATGCGAAACGCATTCGTACCCGTCCATCCGGCCGGATGGCCGTTCGTAGCCGGGTTCTTCGGTGCATCGGTAGTTCTCGGCTTCATCTGGATCCCGTTGTTTTGGTTCGGCCTGCTGCTGACGGCCTGGTGCGCCTATTTCTTTCGTGATCCTGAGCGGATCACTCCAACCGCGGACAACCTGGTAATAAGCCCTGCCGACGGTATCGTCTCCGCAGTCGGCCCCGCAACACCGCCGGATGAGCTCGACCTGGGCAGCGATGAAATGCTACGTATATCGGTCTTCATGAACGTCTTTTCATGTCATGTAAATCGCGCTCCGGTTCGCGGGCATGTATCTAAGATCGAACACCGTCCGGGCAAGTTCCTCAATGCCGAACTGGACAAGGCGAGCAGTGAAAACGAGCGCAATGGGCTGGTTATTGACAGTCCCAACGGCTCGGTTGGCGTTGTCCAGATTGCCGGCCTTGTCGCCCGCCGGATCATTTGCTGGCATGACGAAGGAACGAATATCAAAATTGGGGAGCGCTTCGGCCTCATCCGGTTCGGATCGCGTGTCGATGTATATTTGCCGCTGGTGGCAGCGACCCGGGTCGCTGTCGGACAGACGGCGGTGGCCGGTGAGACAGTCGTGGCAGAGTTTGGAAAGAAGCCGGTACCCCTTCTGGTCAACAGGTCCTGATTGCTGCCATGGAAACACCGTTCCAACCTTTCGATCCTGACGGAAACGGCAATGGCGGCCGGGGTCCCAGATTGCGCGAAATCCCGCTTCGCCTGATCATCCCGAATCTTGTCACGGTGCTCGCTATATGTGCGGGTCTGTCGGGTATACGTCTGGCATTCGAGGGGCGCTTCGAGACCGCGGTCGCGATGGTTCTGCTGGCGGCCTTTCTCGACGCCATGGATGGCCGTGTGGCGCGCCGGCTGAAAGCGACATCCCAGTTTGGCGCACAGATGGATTCACTCGCTGACGTCGTCAATTTCGGCGTCGCTCCGGCGCTCGTATTGTATGCCTATCTGCTGGATATCGCCCGTCCGGCCGGGTGGATCGCCGCTTTGGTTTTTGTAGTTGCCGCAGCATTGCGCCTTGCACGGTTCAATGTCATGGCGGAAAAACCCGGAAAGGCGAAATGGCAAGCCGACTACTTCATCGGCGTACCTGCGCCGGCTGCGGCTGTATTGGTCATGTTGCCGGTTTATCTCGGGTTCCTCGGGATAGAAGCAACGAAAACTTTCGCGATGATCGGCGTGGTTTTCACACTGGCGATGGCATTTTTGATGATCAGCCGCTTGCCGGTATTTTCCGGCAAGAGCAGCGGTGCGGCGGTCCGCCGCGACTGGGTGGTTCCCGTTATTCTGCTGGTTGTGGTCTACGTGCTGTTTTTGACCACCTACACATGGGAAACCATGACATTTTCGGCGGTGGCATATTTGTGTTTTCTGCCCTTCAGCGCCCGGATGTTCCAGAAAAGGCTCGAAAAGGAAGAAGAAGCAGGCAAAGAGCAAAACTGACCGGCCGGCAATTTTACCAATTCTTGAGATGAAACACCTTATTGTAGCAGGAGGATTGTGCGCCGCCAGGCGCTGATGACACGCGACGGAGTCTGGTTTTGTCAGGAGAAACAGCTGTAAGCGCCCTTAGCCGGCGCCAGGGTTCCCTTTGGAGAGATCACGGTCCTGCGCTGGTTGCCGCTGTTTTTGCGAGTTTACTTGTTGCCGGCTTGCATGTGTACAATGGTGAAGACTGGATCGGCTTCGACAATGACGACGCCATGCGCATGGTTCAGGTGCGTGATTTGCTGGCGGGCCAGGGCTGGTTTGACCTGACGCAGTACAGGCTTGGGCCAGCGGGCGGTTCATCGATGCATTGGTCGCGGCTGGTTGATGCGCCGATTGCCGGTCTGGTGTTGCTTTTCTCCGCGTTCGTCCCGGTGTCAACCGCCGAGCATGCCGCGGTCTTCGTATGGCCACTATTGACAAGCGTGCCAGTATTTCTGGCGATGGCGGTTGCAGCACGCAGACTGGGCGGCAAAAAGGCGGTGCTGCCGGCACTGATCATGACAATTCTGTTTGTCTACCAGGTGCGCCGCTTTGCTCCCGGATCAATTGATCACCACAACGTGCAAATGGCGCTGATGGCGATACTGTTTGCCTCCCTGCTTGATCGCCGGATGTCGTCATTGTCGTTTTCCATCGGCGGAATTGCGGCTGCAACTGCAGCGGCAATTGGCGCCGAGGTGCTGCCATTGGTTGCCATATCCTGCGCCTGGATCGCGCTGCTATGGGGCCATTACGGAAAACAAGCCGTTGGCGCAGCTTCGGCATTTTGCCTGGCGTTTGCACTGACACTGGCCGCCATCTTTTATTTGACGGTGCCTCCGTCGATCTACGACCGGGTGCAATGCGATGGATTTTCGTCCGGCGTTTACATGATCGGAACAGTTGGGTCTGGAGCCCTGTTTTTGACCGTCTCCTTCATAAGATCCGGCAGCCGGCTTACCCGGTTTGCGGCTCTTGCATCGGCCGGGTTGGGCATTGTGGTGGCAGCCCTGATACTGGTACCAAACTGCTTTTCCGGATCCCTGTACGACATTGATCCCCTTCTCAAGGAATTGTGGCTGGACAACGTGACCGAAGCGCAGTCGGTGCTCGATATTCTGACAATGAGGACTACTGCAGCCGGGCATCTCTACGCGGTTCCGATTTTCGCACTCATCATCTGCGCGATCCGTTACGCAAAGGGCAACGGTTCATCATACCTATTTGCTGCAATGGCACTGTTGGCTGCCGCCTTCCTTATTTCCTTGTATCAGGTCCGCGGATCGACCTTTGCAAATCTCTTCGCCATTGCACCGCTGGCAGTTTTCATTGCTGAACGCCGTGAAATTGCCGGTAGGCCCGGCGCATGTAAGACCCAAATATTTGGATATTTGCTGGCGGCAGCGGCGTCATTGCAGTTTTTCTGGCTGATGGCCGGAGTGGGATTGCAGGTTGCCGTCGACGCGATCGCAGGTCAAAATTCAAGCACCGGTTCGACTTTGAATTCGTGCGCGACTGAGTCGGTGCTTGCGGGATTGGCAAAAGAGCCGCCCGGTACCGTCGCCGGCATCTCCAATCTTGGCGCACGAATATTATTGTATACCCACCACCGGGCAATTTCAGCTCCATATCACCGCAACAAGGATGCAATGTTGGCGATGGTTCAAATGGGAACGCAATCACCGGAAAAGGCGAAAAACATCATGCGGGAATATGGCGCTGACTGGCTAGTCATGTGCCCCGATAACAAGGAAACGGTCATTTTGGCTGACGTGGCCCCTGACGGTTTCTATGCTCAACTCAAAGCTGGTCAAATACCGCCGTTTCTCCGCTTATTCAGCGAAGACAAGGAGGCCGGGCTGCAGATTTATCGCGTGATCCGGTAACATACGCTAGACCCGGTTACTGTGGTGACCGATAGTCGAGAAACCGCCCCTTGGGCACATCAAACAGTTTTCCGGTCTCGGCCAGAGCCGGATCGGCAAGCGGTAGGATTTTCGCGGCGACGTCGGAAGGATGCGGCAGCGCATCGGGGTCTTCGCCGGGCATGGCGAGTGCGCGCATGGCCGTGCGGGTGGCGCCCGGATTGACTGAATTGATACGCAGCGCGCTGTTGACCGTTTCGGCCGCCCAACTGCGTGCCAGCGCTTCAACCGCCGCCTTGGAAGCGGCATAGGGTCCCCAAAAAGCCTTGCAACTGTGGGCGGCACCTGACGACAGAATGATCGCACGCCCCGCCTCCGAAAGCCGCAGCAATGGATCGGTGGCACGGATCAGACGCCATGTCGCAGTAACATTGACCGTCATGACCTTGTCGAAAACCTTCGCCTCGACATGGCTGACAGGTGATATTGTTCCGAGTATTCCAGCATTGGCGACAAGAATGTCGAGTTTGCCCCAGCGTTCGTGAATGGCGCCGCCGATTCGGTCGATCCCCGCCATGTCGCTTAGGTCGAGAGGGACCAGAGTTGCCGTTCCGCCGGCCTTTTTGATGTTGTCGTCCAGTTCTTCAAGTCCGCCAACCGTGCGGGCAACTGCGATGACATGAGCACCTGCTGAAGCTATGTGGAGCGCAATGTGATAACCGATGCCGCGTGAAGCACCGGTAACAAGGGCAACCTTGCCGGAAAAGTCTGGAAATGGATGACTGGGCACCGGGTAGCGTTTCTAACTGTTGGCCGCCAGCAGCGACAGCGTCCGGACTTTGTCGGTACCGTCCCGGTCGGCAAGGGTGGTCGGATAATCGCAGGTGAAGCAGGCATCGCAAAATTGCGGTTTTTCATCGTTGCGTTCTGTTTCGCCGGTTGCGCGATAAAGCCCGCCGATGGAGATGAATTCAAGCGAGTCTACACGCAGGAATTCCGCCATCTCCTCGACCGACATCCGCGACGCGAGAAGTTTCCCCGTTTCGGGTGTGTCAACGCCGTAAAAACATGAGGATCGTGTTGGTGGCGATGCGACCCGCATGTGAACTTCGGCAGCGCCAGCCTCGCGGACAAGTTGAACGATCTTTTGGCTTGTGGTTCCCCGGACGATCGAATCGTCCACCAGCACTATCCGTTTGCCCTCGATCGTCCGGCGGTTGGCATTGTGTTTCAATTTCACTCCCATGTGGCGGATCGAATCAGTCGGCTGAATGAACGTGCGTCCGACATAGTGGTTGCGAATGATGCCGAGTTCGAACGGCAGGTTGGCGCCCTGTGCAAATCCGATTGCCGCCGGGGTGCCTGAATCGGGAACCGGCACCACCATGTCAGCATCGACGGGGCTTTCGGCGGCAAGTTCCAGGCCGATCCGCTTGCGGATTTCATAGACATTGCCGCCTTCAACGGTCGAATCCGGTCGGGCGAAATAGACATACTCGAATATGCAAAACCTTGACGGCGATTTTTCGAATGGAAAATGACTCTTCAGGCCGGAATCCGTGATGACGATGAGTTCTCCGGGTTTGACGTCGCGCACGAAGCGCGCGCCGATGATATCGAGCGCGCATGTTTCGGACGCGAAGATGTAGGACCCATCGAGATCGCCCAGTACAAGCGGCCGGATGCCAAGCGGATCGCGACAGCCGATCAGCTTCTTCGACGACAGCGCGACAAGCGAATAGGCCCCCTGCAACTGCCGCAGCGCATCAGTAAACCGCGATACGATATCCTTTTCCTGACTGAATGCGACCAGGTGGAGAATTGTTTCAGTGTCCGAAGTCGAAGTGAGGATGGCACCCTTTTTCTGCAGGTCGCGCTGGATGATCATCGCATTGGTGATGTTGCCATTGTGCGCTACGGCAAATCCGCCCTCAGACAGTTCGGCAAACAGCGGCTGCACATTGCGCAATCCCGAACCGCCCGTAGTCGAATAGCGTGTGTGGCCGATCGCCCTGCTGCCATCCAGCCGGTCCAGAACCGACTGCTTGGTAAACGTGTCGCCGATCTGCCCGATGTGGCGCTCGACATGGAACTGCTTGCCGTCGAAGGAAACAATGCCGGCAGCTTCCTGACCTCGGTGTTGCAGGGCATGAAGGCCAAGAGTTGTAATTGCTGCGGCGTCCTGACGCCCGAAAATTCCGAATACACCGCATTCCTCGCGCAGCTTGTCGCCGTCGCCGTCAAAAGGTGTTTCGTCGTGATCAGCCATGGGACGTCGTACTCTTTGCGCGGGAATCTTTCTCTTCTTCGTCCCCTGATTTTAGCTTTTTGATCAGCGAATTCTCCGGATCATCGGGTAGCAGGTTCTGCAGCCTTTCACCAATGCCATCCAGCAGCGGCCGCGATTTGGCTTCGGCGACCCATGGTGGCTGTTTGCTCGCTACGAGCCAGTTGAAAAACAAAAGCGCAACCGCAACCACCAGGATGCCGCGCGCCGCGCCGTAGAGAAAGCCCAGCGTCCGGTCGAGTGCACCGATCCGGCTATCAATGATGAAGTCTGCGATTTTCATCGTGATGATCGACACGATGATCAAAGCTATGACGAATACGCCGGCGGCAGCCACGACCTGCGCTATCGTCTCGTTGTCGATATAGGGCACCACCAGCGGCAATGCCTGTTTGTAGAGAAAGAATGCGCATAACGCGGCCACGATCCAAGATGCTATCGACAGGATTTCACGTGAGAACCCGCGAACCATCGCCAGTACCGCCGATACGAGCGTAAAGCCGATCAGGATGCCATCAAGCAGTGTAATGGGCATAGCCGACCCAACTCCTCTTTTTCGTGCAGCTAATTCGCCGCTGCTGTTTTTCTTCCCGCCCGGGCTCTAGTCACCGTCAGGCCGACTTTGCGAACCTGCGACACGCGCGACAAGATCTGCAAGTGTTTTTGGCCGGTAGGCATCGCCGGCCATTCCGTTCGGCATCTCCTCGCTACCTCCAGGTAGTACCGATTGGCGAAACCCGAGTTTCTCAGCTTCCTTCAGGCGCTGGATGGCATGTGCAACAGGCCGGACCGCTCCCGAAAGACTTATTTCGCCGAAATAGACGCAATCGCGCGGAAGGGCAAGGCCGGTGGCCGATGAAACCAGTGCGGCGGCAACGGCAAGATCGGCGGCCGGTTCGCTGATGCGGTAGCCGCCGGCGACATTGAGGTAGACATCATGGCTGCCAAACCGGACGCCGCAATGGGCTTCCAGAACCGCTAGTATCATGGAAAGCCGCGCATTGTCCCAGCCGACGACCGCGCGCCGTGGCGTGCCGAGCGTGGACGGTGCAACCAAAGCCTGGATTTCGACCAGCACCGGTCTGGTTCCTTCCATTCCGGCAAAAACGGCGGCTCCCGCAGCCTGTTCGTTGCGTTCGCCAAGGAACAGCTCCGACGGATTTGCAACTTCGCGCAACCCCATGTCCGACATTTCGAAGACACCGATCTCGTCCGTCGGGCCAAAGCGGTTCTTGACCCCGCGCAGAATGCGGAAATGATGCCCGCCTTCACCTTCGAAATAGAGAACGCCATCGACCATGTGCTCGACTACGCGCGGCCCGGCGATCTGCCCGTCCTTGGTGACATGGCCGACGAGCACCACCGCCGCACCCGTCGACTTGGCGTGACGAATGATGGCCTGAGCACTGGCCCGGACCTGGGTCACTGTGCCCGGCGCTGATTCGACGCGGCCTGTCCACAGGGTCTGGATGGAATCGAGAATAACAAGGTCAGGCCGCTGGCCCTCGGAAATCGTTGCCACAATGTCCTCGACATTAGTCTCCGCACCAAGCTCAACGGCGCTGTCGGCAATGCCAAGACGGCGTGCCCGCAACCGCACCTGCGCAACCGCCTCTTCGCCCGAAATGTAGACGACACGGTTTCCGGAATTCGCCAGTTTGGCGGCCACCTGGATCAGCAGCGTCGACTTACCGATCCCGGGGTCCCCGCCAACCAGCAGCGCCGATCCGCGAACAATGCCTCCGCCGGTCACACGGTCGAATTCGGCGACACCGGACACGATGCGCGGTGCGTCCTCGATCTCTCCGTCAAGCGATGTCAGTGCAATCAGGCGGCCTTTGGGGGCGGCACTGATGGCCGGGCCGCCACCGATTCCGGCGGCCGGATGTTCTTCGACCAGCGTATTCCATTCGCCGCAGCCGTCGCACTTGCCGGCCCAGCGTGTGTGCACGGTTCCGCAATTCTGGCAAACGAATTGGGCGCGTTGCTTGGCCATTATGCGCTGTGCCCCGATTCAACATACCGTTTCGCGGCGCGGCGCCCACAGCCGGTCAGCATTTCGTAGGCGACCGTGCCGCCGCTGCGCGCTGCATCGTCCAGAGCAATGTTTGGTCCGAACAACTCGATCCAGTCGCCTGTATTGACCTGGCCGTGGGGAATGTCGGTTATGTCGAACATCGTCATGTCCATTGTCACCCGTCCGAGTATGGGCGCGATTTGGCCGGAAACAAATCCGGATCCGCCGGGCTTTGCGACGTCGCGGAGCCGAACGCCGGACCCTGAGAGAGAGCGTGGATACCCATCCGCATAACCAGCACCGGCGACCGCAATCACCGTATCGCGTTCCAGGGTGCAGGTCGCACCGTAGCTTACGGTTTGGCCTTTGCGTGCGTGCCTGATCTGTAAAATTCGCGTTTCGAACGTTGCGACTGGCTGCATCGGGTTTTCGGCACCGGTTACCGGCTCCCCGCCATAAAGGGCGATGCCCGGGCGGGTCATGTCCAGGTGATAGTCCGGTCCAAGAAATATGCCCGACGAATTGGCGATGCTTGATTCTATATCTCCAAACGCCAGCGCAACCGCATGAAATGATTCCAGTTGTTGCACATTCATCGGGTGCGCCGGCTCATCGGCGCAGGCAAGGTGGCTCATCACCAACAGTGCTGTGACCGTGTGCTCGCGGGCATTCTCATCGGCAAACCGGATCGCTTCAGCGACTGTAAGTCCGAGCCGGTTCATGCCGGTATCAACCATAACAGCACAAGGCCTGCGTCCCCCGCGAGCAGACCAGAAACCGGCCCACAACCATATGGCCTCCCGCGACTGCATCACCGGTATCAGATGCGCTTCTGCCATTACCGCGCACTCCGCCTCGTTGGTGCAGCCGTTGAGAACGAATATCTCGGCACCGAAAACCAGCGGCCGTAGCACGACACCTTCCTGTGCCGTCGCAACAAAGAAATGGCGGCAACCGGCCTTTGACAGGGCAGGGGTGACCTGACCGGCACCCAGCCCATAGGCATCGGCTTTGACAACCGCGGCCGTTTTCGCCGCTCCGGATTTTTTTGAAAGCAGCCGGTAGTTGGAAACAAGCGCCGCCAGATCAATCGTCAACCGGTTGCCGGCGACACGCGGGTCGCCGCTGCGTGCGACGATTGTCTTGCCTCTCACCGCCCGGCCTACTCGTAACGCTCTGGCAGATGGCTTTCGTCAGCCAGGTCAAAGAAGCGTGTGAATTCGCCCTGGAATCCGAGATCGACTGAGCCTGTCGGCCCGTGCCGCTGTTTGGCGACAATGACTTCAGCCTTGCCGGCAGCCTCGTTCATGTCTGCTTCCCATTTGAAATACTCTTCCGTTCCCGGTTTGGGTTCCCGGTTGCGCAAATAATACTCGTCGCGGAACACGAACATCACCACGTCGGCGTCCTGCTCGATCGAACCTGATTCGCGAAGGTCTGAAAGCTGCGGACGCTTGTCGTCTCGGTTTTCAACCTGTCGCGACAACTGCGACAAAGCAATGATCGGCACATTCAGTTCCTTTGCCAGCGCCTTGAGGCCGGTGGTTATTTCGGTTACCTCCTGCACCCGGTTTTGCTGCGACTTGGCAGACGATCCCTGCATCAGTTGGACATAGTCGATAACAAGCACGTCGAGCCCCCGCTGGCGTTTAAGCCGCCTTGCGCGTGCTGCAAGCTGGGCAATCGAAATGCCGCCCGTCTGGTCAATGAAGAGCGGGATCTTTTGCATCATTTGCGAGCAGGCTACCAGCTTCTCGAAATCGACTTCGGTAATCTCGCCGCGGCGGATTTTCGACGAGGGAATTTCCGTCTGTTCGGAAATGATACGGGTTGCCAGCTGCTCCGACGACATTTCCAGCGAGAAAAAGCCGACCACACCACCATCGGCGGCGGCAAAACTGCCATCGGCCTGCTGGACCGGCTTGTATTCATTGGCAATATTGAATGCAATATTCGTGGCCAGTGCCGTTTTGCCCATACCCGGCCGCCCCGCAAGGATAAGCAGATCCGACTTCTGCAACCCGCCCATCATCGCATCAAGCCGCCGGAAACCGGTCGCGGTACCCGACAGGTGTCCGTCACGCGTAAAGGCCGCGTTGGCCATGTCGACAGCCGATTTCACCGCATCGGTAAATGCCTCGAAACCGCCATCGTAGCGGCCTGTTTCGGCCAGTTCAAACAGGCGGCGTTCGGCATCCTCGATCTGGTTTTGCGGCGGCATGTCAACGGGCGCGTCGTAGGCGATGTTGACCATGTCCTCGCCCACGGTTATCAGCGCCCGCCTGGTTGCCAGATCGTAGATGGCGCGGCCATAGTCTTCGGCATTGATGATCGTGACCGCCTCGGCTGCAAGGCGTGCCAGATATTGGGCAACCGTGATCTCGCCGACCTTTTCGGCTGCAGGCAGGAATGTCTTTATCGTTACCGGATTGGCGGTCTTGCCCATGCGGATCAGGTCGCCTGCAACTTCGAAGATCGTGCGGTGCAACGGCTCGAAAAAATGTGGCGGCTTGAGGAAATCCGATACCCGGTAAAAGGCGTCGTTGTTTACAAGCATCGCTCCAAGAAGCGCCTGTTCGGCCTCAATATTGCTGGGTGCCTCGCGATAAAGCTGCGTTTCCGTGTCGTGAAGCTGATGTACGGCTTCTGCCATGATACCCTTGCCCTGTCCCTGCCCACTACCGGGTTAGCAGAACGTTCAAGCAAGATACGTTCGTATTTGCCGAATATCCCACGATCCACAGTGATTCACAGGCCTGCGTCACAAAAAACGGCAAAAACAAAATAACAGGCCCGCTGCGCTTGACGGCACTTTGCCAGTTTGGCCGATTCGGCGCCGATAATAAGGCGAACAAAACATAAACGCCCGGGCTTTTCCACCCGGGCGTGTCGATTTTGCCCGCAATCCGGATTATTCGGTTTTGGTTTCGTCCTCGCCGCCGCCTTCTTCTGTTTTTTCGCTTGCTTCGGGGGCTTCTTCATCGGACGTGAAATCAACTTCGGCTTCCGGATCGAAATATTCTTCCGGATTTGCGTTTTCGTTGACGTCCTCACCGTAGATCGCTTCTGCCGAAGTCAGGTCCTCGCCTGCAGCCTGGCGCTCGGCTTCATCCATCGTACGCGCGACATTGATGGTGATCGCCACTTCGACTTCGGGGTGCAGTGCAACCTGAACGGTGGTCATACCGATCGCCTTGATTGGCTGGTTCAATGCAACCTGGTTGCGATTGATGACGAAACCGCCTTCGGCCATGATTTCGGCGATGTCGCGTGTTGATACCGAGCCGTACAACTGGCCGGTCTCACCCGCAGAACGAACGGCAATGAATGATTTCCCGTCGAGTTTTTCGGCGACTGCCTCGGCTTCGTTCTTGCGCTCGAGATTGCGGGCTTCAAGATCAACCCGTTCGCTTTCAAAGCGTTTCTGGTTTGCTTCGTTCGCGCGCAATGCCTTGTTCTGCGGCAACAGAAAGTTGCGTGCAAAACCATCCTTGACATTGACGGTGTCACCCATCTGGCCAAGTCTTGCGATGCGTTCTAGGAGTATGACTTTCATTGGTC
>JAHEGF010000063.1 GCA_024645155.1 Phyllobacteriaceae bacterium
AAGAAAGCTCCGAAACATATAACGCTTCCGCAAGGTGCACCATATGGCAATGTGGTCGTCGACACCGATGCCTGCACGCTTTGCCTGGCTTGCGTCTCATCGTGCCCTTCGGACGCGTTGCGCGATACACCCGAAACCCTGGAACTGCGCTTCGTCGAAAGTGCCTGCGTCCAGTGCGGCATCTGCAAGGCGACGTGTCCGGAAAGCGCTATCTCACTTCAACCCAGGGCCAATCTTTCGCCGGCAGCGATGCAGCCTGTAACGCTTTACGCAGAAGAGCCCTTTGAATGCACGCGCTGCGGCACACCATTTGCCTCCAAGTCAACGATTGACCGTATCCGCGAACGCCTCGGCGGCAAGCATTCCATGTATGACACCGACGATCGTGTCGCCCTGTTGAGCATGTGCGACAATTGCCGTCTCGAGGTACTTGCAGAAAAAACCGGTGATCCGTTTGCAATTGCCTCGCGGCCGCGCATCCGCACGACCGATGACTACATCGAAGCGGAAAAATCGGGCCTTTCTGTCGACGACTTCATTTCAAAGGACTAGGCCGTGAATTTCGGACGCGGCAAATCCGTCAGTTGGATTCAGGGTGTTCGGTTTCCATGTTCACCAGCGACCCCGGCTGCGACAGCGCTTCCCTGATCTTGGCCGGAATGGGAATGGACTTGATGTTTCCATCATCCTGTATTTGTGCGTGGATGCGGATCGCACGGCCTTCGGTGATGACCATTCCCGAAGACCGGTGAACCGCCTTGCAATCCCATTGCAATGTCGATTTCGTCATTTTCGACAACTGGATGATCGTCCGCACCCGGTCCCCGTAAGCGGCGGGACCGACGAAGCGGAAATGAACGTCGCCCATGACGAAAGCCGAGCGGTTCTCGTTGATCATCTGGCGCGTCGGAAAGCCAAGGGCGCTCAAAAGTTCGTGTTCGGTGTCATTGAACCATGACAGCATCAGCGGAAAGTAAACGAGTCCAAACGGATCGGATTCACCCCAGTTCACGGTCAGTTCGCGCGAGTACATGATCATTGGATTTAGCTCTTTCAATTGCCCCGTCGCGGCAACCTATAGAAGCCGCCGTCCGGTTCCAAGCCCTGATTGTGATGGCCGCCTCCATCTGCTGCTCTTGGAAAAAAATCAACGGGGAGAAACATATTGTGCGCTCTTTGGCCTTTCCAGCAACGGTCGTCCGACATCATCGTGATAGAGCAGAAATGCCAGGAGTGCGATCGCAACCGCCAGTACCAGCGCCAGCAGGCGAGCGGTGGCGGAGTTTACAAACCTGTTGTTCGTGCTGCCCGTCATCGCCGGATACCTCTCCATGTCACTGTTTGCGCAACGGCAGGCTTGTCAGGATATTTTGCGGTTTTACCCGGACAGTTCCGTCCGGCTTGACAGCCAGTCCCAGATATACCGGTTTTCCGCGCATTGTATCAACAAGGTCGGTGCGGTCGAGAAATTCCATGCGGTAAAGACCGGCAATACTGCCGAGATCGGCTTCCGATACCGGTTCCCCGTTGTAGAGCGCGTTGAGGACGTGTGTCGCCTGGACATCAAGACCGACATGCCACGACCATTTGTGATCACGAATTGACTGCATCGCCTGGACACGCACATCGATACCGTGGAAATGACGGACCCACTTTTCGATGATCCTGGCAAATGCATCGGTACCGGGTTGGGTAAACCGGAAATCCAACGCAAAATCAAAAAGATCGGCGCGCAGCCAGTAGTCGCTTGCGTTTTCCTCGGTCAGAATATCCAGCGAAACTTCGCGAAGCGGTGTTCCCGCCTCGACCAGAAGGCCGCCCAACCCGCCTAGACCTCCGGTTTGCGAGTGCATTTCAACCACTTCGGCATCGGCAAACATCAGCTGACCGTCGCGCGATGTGACCTTCTGCTCGCGAAACAGCAATTCCGCTGCCTTGGCATGAAACGGGTCGTGATCGCGCTCGAGCATTCCCGCCGCGATCAAATGGACGAGCTGGTCGATAAACACCGGCGGCAACGCAATTGCTTCGCCGGAGAACAGGGCCGAGTAGGCTTGTTCCACGGTTCCATGTTGCGCAAGGTGGTCGCGAAATGCCACGACGACATGATAATTCGCCGCCGCATCGGCATCCTGGAATTCATCGATTTCGCTGCCATGCACTTCGGCAAACGGATTGTCCATCAAACGTTCAAACAGCGCATTTTCGCGAGCACAAGACTCTTCTACCGGGTGGATCTCCGGCCGTGTCAGATAGGCGCGCAAAAGGTTATCCGTCACGGTCAGCCAGTTGTTCGGGCCGCGTGTGACCAGATGAAGTCCAGCCGATTTCCAAATGATTCGCGGTTTGCGTTCACCAGATGGCGTCATGATCGGAGTTCCATGGTACGCGCCGCCGCTGATATCGGCATGCCGCTCATTGCGGTGCCGGTTTTCACAAGCACGCCGCCAGCATCATCAAGCCCGAGAAACGTTCCTTCCAGCACCTCGTCGCCAATTGAAATAGAGATGAACCCACCCCTGTCCGCCGCACGGAACATCCACAATTCATGGATCTGGCGAAAACCATTCGTTTCCCATGTGTCCAGCCATGCTAGCAGGTGGCGTGTAAAGGATTCCAGTATCGCGGTTCGATCAAGATCGCCGGCCCCTTCTTCCCACAGTTCGGTCTCGTGTACATTGTCTCCCGGTTCAACCCTGTCATGATCCCGTTTGATCGACAGCTCCATCGTCAGGACAAGCCATGGCGGAACGGCCCTGTCTCCCTTAAGCGGCGGTACGACAGCTCCAATCTCGCCGACCCTCCCGCCATTGGCGTAGACCGTTCCGGGCCAGCCATAGGTAATGCCAAGATTGGGCGGGCCGATCGCACCAATTGCATCGCCCAGCGCCACCATTGCGACCGGGATGATCTGCAGGGCTTTGGCAAGATCGTGGTCCGGTTCCATCACGATAGCGCATCGTGCGGCGTCGACAGCCCGCGCCCAGAAGATGTCGCCGCCACCGGCATCGCCGCGGCCAATTGCGTCAAGTGCGGCCAACAGCGGAACGCCCGGCGCCTTAACGCCGTGACCCGCATAAAGCGGTGGAAATTCGGGATCAAAAAGGTGCATCGCAAAAAGAGCTTACGGTAATTCTATGACACCTTCGACCACGTGATTGAGATCAGTCCCCCGGGCGGTCAGGACGACCTTCACGCTCAACGGGCCGGTTTCGGCCTTGCCCGAACGGACAGCCGCCTCAATCTCCCGCTGCGAGGTGACACCTACCTGTTTCAGGAACTTTCTCAGCGACATGTTGAATGCTTCTTCGCTCACGGTATTCTCCTGTATGAAATATTGTCAGTTTGGACCGACCTCAACCGTTTTCATAGCACCTTCGCGGTCGATCAAGAATGCCATGATCCCGGTTTCGCCAGCAAGCACCATTGCCGCCAGGTAATCCGCCTGCCCGGCAATGGCGCGCCCGTTGACCGATATCACGAGATCGCCATTTACAAGTCCGGACCGGCCTTCGGGACTGTCCTGATCAATCCTTGCAATGCGCCCGCCGCGTATTCCGGTTGCCCCGGGCGCGGGCTCCGCCTTGAGCAAAATGCCGGCGCTGCGCCGATCAATCCGGCCATCGGCTGCGTCTGCAAGAAATGCCTGAACAAGCGCTGCCGATGCGGCAAAATTGACGCCGAGGTCACCGTCCCGGCCCTTGGTAAAGATCGCCGATATCGCACCGGCCACCTTTCCGTCTGTCGTTACCAGAGGCGCACCTGACATACCGGGATTGATCGACGTATCTGTCTGGATAAAATCTTCGACCCGGTTGAACCCCACTCCCGAGCGTCCGGTTGCTGAGACAACACCGCAGCTCAAGCTGGGGCCCAGGCCGAATGCATTGCCATAGGCACAGACTGTAGCGCCGGTCTTGACCGGCCCGCCAAACGGCAAGGCAGGGAATGGTTCCAAAACCCTCAGCAATGCCAGGTCGGTATCTCGATCCCTGACAATGATCTCAGCTTCGCCCACTTTGCCGTCGCCACTTCGTACCAACACCCGGTTCGCTTTGCCAATAACGTGATCGGCAGTAACCAGCTGCGTACCGTCGCCGACCGAAAATGCAGTCCCCTCCGGCTCATCATTGTTGCGCAAATCGCGCGGCAATTGCGGCAATACCGTAACGGTTGCTTCCGACAAAGCGGCGACCACGTCTGCGTTGAGCCAGGTGCCGTCCTCCGCCCCGGCATGGGTCAGCGACAAGGTTCCGGCCACAATTGCCAATGCGGTAGACCTCGCCAATGCGGTTTGGGTCACTCAGTCAAGCCGGACATTGCTGGAGGCGAAATAGGTTTCACCCGGTCGCGAATAGTTGTCGAGCACGAATGAGGCACCGACCGCGACAATCACAAGCACCGCAAGCGATATCAAGAATGCTTTCATTTGGTTCCCCGTTTCAATCCCGTTTGTCCTGTTGTGCAGGCTTATTTAGTTCGGGCGCGGTCGCCCGCTTCAGATATTCTATCAATGCGTCACGGCGCACAACCGCTTTCAGCCTTTGCAGAGGCATTTTTGTTCCCGGCACCATTAGATCTGGCCCTTCGTCAAACAACCGGGCGACCGTCACTTCGGTCCAAACAATACCCGAATTCTTCAGGGCGTCCGTATAGGGATATCCGGCAACTTCACCGGCCTTGCGCCCGAACAGGTGATAGAGCGTGGGTCCAGCCCGGTTGCCACCGTCCGGTGTCAATGTGTGGCACACTGAACACTTGCGTTTGAACTCGGTTTCGCCCGGGTCATCGGAGGCAGACACCTGAAATCGTCTGGGATAGGTGCTGGTAACTTTTTCAAATGGCTGGCGCGGTTCGATTTGCCATCGTGCCGCGAAATCATCCAGCCCGCCGCGATAGACGCTTTTGCCATTGGGTAAAAAATCCATCGCCCACACCGGTCCGTAGGGCTCGCCGTAATCCTCGACCTGAGCGAGACTCGCGATATCGAACACCCGTATATGGCCATCGGCGCCACCGGTCGCAAACATGCCTCGCGCTTGGGAAACGGTGATCGACAGGATCGGCCTTTCGAAAATTCCGATGATCGTGTGCTCACCGGAGTCAGGCGAAACGACGCCGACCGTACCATCAAGCGCGCCGAACGCCAGCCTGCCGTCGGGCAAGCGTGCCAGCACGTTGATACCCCATCCATGGCTGTAGATAACACGGTTTGCTTGTCCCGCAATGTTCCACGAACGGACCGTTCCGTCATAGGCAGCGCTGAAAAGTTCGCTGCCGTCACCGGAAAACACGACAGCGTTGACATTACCGCGATGGCCTTCAAAACGGGCGCGTTCACTCAGTGTCTGCAGGTCATATAACCTGACCGTCTTGTCCCAGCGCGCTGCCGCTGCCAGTTTGCCGTCGGCAGAAACGGCAACCCCCAGCCCCTTTGCGTCGCTGTCTTCGAAAAATGCAAGCAATTTACCGTCGGACAGATCCCAAACAGCCAGCGCACCATCATCACCGACAGAAACCGCCCGGCCCGAACCAGGCACGAAGGCAACATCGTTGACCGCAGCCTTGTGGCCGGTCAGCAACCGAAGCGCCTCCCCCTCGCTGCCGCGCAACGCCCAGTGGATGATCGAATAGTCGAATGATCCGGTCAGCGCATGCACACCGTCAGGGTGAATGCTGATCGCCTTAACCGGGCCGCCATGGCCGGAGAGGCGTTCGGGAAGTGCATCGTTTGGAAAAGCGGGGAGAAGACCCGCCATGCACAGTCCCAGCGTCAGCAACAGTGCCGGTATCGTGGGAACCCTGATCGGTAGCATGGTGGCAACTGGCAACTATTCGGCGGGTTGCGCCGCTTTACCCCCTGTTTCGGCGTTCTGGACTTCCTCCACCCACAAATTGTGATGTTCCTTGGCCCAGTTGAGGTCAACTTCGCCGGAGCCCATTGCGTCGAACGCGCCTTCCATGCCGACCGAGCCGATATAGACATGCGCAAGGATGATGCAGATCATGATGACTGCGACAATGGCATGCCAGATCGTGTTGTACTGCTGCTCCTGAATGATCGTGTATGGTGGCTCATCCATGCCAACCAGAGCCGGCAGGTCGATACCGGCTCCGGCAAACATCCGCACTGTCCCTTCGAAGAAACTGTATTCGAACGGGAACATCAGCGCCCAGCCGGACACCGAAAGCGACAGCCCGCCGATCATGACAGTCCAGAAAATGATTTTCTGCCCCGCATTGAACTTTCGTGACGGCGGGTGGGAACCCTTGGTGAACAATCCGCCTCCTTTCGCCAGCCACAACAGGTCATGGCGGTTGGGGATATTGTGCAACACCCATGTGACAAAGGCGATCGCAAGGCCGAGCATAAAGGCAAACGACACATAATTATGGATCATTTTCAGGAACGCGGTCATCGGGCCGAACGCGTCCTTGCCGATAATCGGCATCACCAGTTCCTTGCCAAACGATAGGTTGAGCCCGGTAAGGCCGAGAATGATAAAGGCAACCGCCATCAGCCAGTGCGCCATGCGTTCCAGTGTCGAAAATCTCGTAATGGTCGTTCCCGACATGCCGTGTTCGACGCGAATCCGTCCGCGAATGGCAAAAAACAGCGCCAGCAATATCAGGGTCGCAAGGATTGCCAGGCCGAGATAGTCAAACAACGGGCCGTTGCGAAGCTCCCGCCAGGTCTCGCCGTGAGCCTGAACCAGCATCCCTGCCTTATCGTCGGGAATGGACACGGAACCACTGATGCCCTGGCGCACGTTGCGCCAGATCTCGGCGTCTGAAGACGTCCCGAGGACACCTCCCGGCACGTCGTTCCCGGCCGGTGCAATCTCCGACGTCGTGGCGTTTTCCGGAGGACGGACAGAGCTTTGCGCCACAGCACTTTCCATCAGCATGCCAAAGGCGCTGATCAAAGTGACGACAAATGCCGTTGCGAGCAATCGCGACGCTTTGATTGCACAAAACCCGGTCATAGCAATATTCCCTCTTCAGCCCGCTAATATGTCAAGGCGTGAACCGCAGGCGCGATACGGCAATCGCAACGCGCCGCAACCCTTTAGCTTTTGTCCAGCCGGAGGGGAAGAAGGCGGCGCCATGCCGCCTTCTCCAGACCTCCCGGGAAGCCACCTTTTAACCGCCTGCTTTCTGGTTATAGGCGGTGCCCCAACCCCAGGCGCCTGAGCCAAATCCGCGTGCGACCACGCGCTCGCGATAGACCGCCGACACCACATCGCCGTCACCGGCAAGCAGTGCCTTGGTCGAGCACATTTCTGCACACAGTGGCAACTTGCCTTCAGCCAGGCGGTTGCGTCCGTATTTCTGGAACTCGGCACCGGACATGTCTTCTTCCGGGCCACCGGCACAGAAGGTGCATTTGTCCATTTTTCCGCGAGAACCGAAATTCGACGACTGCGGGAACTGCGGCGCACCGAACGGACATGCGTAGAAACAATATCCGCAACCGATGCACAGGTCCTTGGAATGCAGTACAACGCCGTCATCCGTCTGGTAGAAGCAGTCAACCGGACAAACGGCCATGCACGGCGCGTCGGAACAATGCATGCATGCCACCGAGATCGACCGTTCACCGGGCTTGCCGTCATTGATGGTGACAACACGCCTGCGGTTTACTCCCCAAGGCACCTCATGCTCGTTTTTGCAAGCCGTGACACAGGCGTTGCATTCGATGCAACGCTCGGCATCACAGAGGAACTTCATTCTAGCCATATCGTAATTCCTCCCTTGGCCTACGCCCGCTCAATGCGGCAAAGCGTGGCTTTTGTTTCTTGCATCTGGGTGACCGAGTCGTAACCATAGGTCTGAGCCGTGTTACTGGCTTCGCCCAGGACATACGGATCCGCACCCGGCGGGTATTTGTGACGCTGGTCTTCACCCTGGAAATGGCCGCCAAAATGGAACGGCATGAAGGCAACGCCCGTGCCGACCCTTTCGGTGATCATTGCCATGACCTTTACCTTGCCGCCTTCGGGACCATGAACCCAGACCGTATCCTTGTCGCGAATACCGAGATTGTTGGCATCGCGCGGATTGATCTCGACAAACATGTCCTGCTGCAGTTCGGCAAGCCACGGATTGGACCGAGTCTCGTCACCGCCGCCTTCGTATTCGACCAGGCGGCCGGAGGTCAGGATCATCGGAAAGTCCTTCGAGAAGTCCTTATCCTGGATCGACTTGTAGGCGGTCGGAACGCGCCAGAAAGTCTTGTCCTCATAGGTCGCATAGGTTTCAACCAGGTCGCGACGGTTGGTGTAGAGAGGTTCGCGATGCAACGGCACCGGATCCGGGAAGGTCCACACCACCGTGCGCGCCTTGGCGTTACCGTAGGGTGCGCAACCATGCTTGATCGCAACCCTCTGGATGCCGCCAGAAAGATCGACTTTCCAGTTAACGCCGGCCATCTTCTCGGCATCGTCACCGCCGCCGGCCACCTTCTTGATTGCCGCAAGCTCGTCGGCGGTCAGATCGCCGTCCCATCCGAGCTTTTGCAGCATTCCGTAGGTGAATTCCGGATAGCCGTCCTTGATTTCCGAACCGACAGGGTAAACGCCCTCGGCCAGGAGGTTCTGGCCATCACGCTCGACACCGAACCGGGCCCGGAAACCCATGCCGCCTTCGGCAACCGGTTTGGAGATGTCATAGAGGTTCGGCGAACCCGGATGCTTGATTTCCGGAGTGCCCCAGCTTGGCCACGGAAGACCGTAGTAGTCGCCGTCGGCAGGACCGCCATTGGCGCGCAGCGTCGTCTTGTCAAACGTATGCTGGTTGGCCATGTGCAGTTTCAGCCGTTCCGGTGACTGGCCGGTATAACCGATCGTCCACATGCCGCGGTTGAACTCGCGGGTTATGTCCTCGATCAGGGGCTCGTCATTTTCGACCTTGATGTTGCGGAACATCTGTTCGGCAAATCCGAGCTTCTTGGCCAGCAGATAGGCGATCGTTTGGTCCGGTTTGGATTCAAACAGCGGCTCCACGACCTTGTCACGCCATTGCAGCGAACGGTTTGATGCGGTCACCGATCCATAGGTTTCGAACTGCGTGCTCGCAGGCAGCAGATAGACACCGTCGGTGCGGTCCGAAAGCACGGCCGACATGGTCGGATAAGGGTCGATGATGACCAGAGTATCCAGTTTCTCCATGGCGGTCTTCATTTCCGGAAGACGGGTCTGCGAGTTCGGCGCATGTCCCCAGAACACCATGACCTTGGTGTTGTCGGGCTGCAGGAGGTTTTCCTTGGCCTCCAGGACACCGTCGATCCAGCGCGAAACCGGAATGCCGGTTTCGTTCATCATCGCCTTGTCCTTGCCGTCCTTGCCGGGCATCGTCGCGAACCGGCCTTTCAACCAGTCGAGATCCTCGTCCCACACGCGGGCCCAGTGTGCCCATGATCCTGCCGCCAGACCGTAGTAACCCGGCAATGTGTCGGCAAGCACGCCAAGATCGGTCGCACCCTGCACATTGTCATGGCCGCGGAAGATGTTGGTTCCGCCACCGGCAGCACCCATGTTTCCGAGCGCAAGTTGCAGGATACAGTAGGCGCGGGTGTTGTTGTTGCCATTCGTGTGCTGCGTTCCGCCCATGCACCAGATCACCGTACCGGGACGGTTGTTGGCCATGAGCTGGGCAACGCGTTTCAGTTGTGAACCCGGAACGCCGGTAACCCGTTCGGTCTCTTCCGGCGTCCATTTCATGACTTCGTCTTTGACCTGGTCGAGGCCCCACACGCGGGTCTGGATGAACTCCTTGTCTTCCCAGCCATTCTGGAAGATGTGGAACAATATCCCCCAGATCAGCGCCACGTCGCTGCCCGGGCGGAACCGGACATATTCATCGGCATGTGCTGCCGTGCGCGTGAAACGCGGATCGCAAACGATCAACGGCGCATTGTTCTCTTCCTTGGCTTTGAGAATGTGCAGCAGCGAGACCGGATGCGCTTCAGCCGGATTGCCGCCGATCAGGAAGATGGCACGCGAATTGTGGATATCATTGTAGGAGTTTGTCATCGCGCCGTAGCCCCAGGTGTTGGCAACACCTGCAACCGTGGTGGAATGACAGATACGCGCCTGGTGATCGACATTGTTCGAGCCCCAATAGGCTGCAAACTTGCGCACCAGATAGGCCTGCTCGTTGTTGTGTTTTGCAGAACCGAGCCAGTAAACAGAATCCGGTCCCGACGAATCGCGAACGGCAAGCATCTTGTCGCCAATTTCGTTTACGGCTTCGTCCCAGGAGATTCGCTGCCATTTGCCACCGGCAAGCTTCATCGGATATTTCAGCCGGCGTTCGCCATGGGCGTGCTCGCGAACCGAAGCGCCCTTGGCACAATGTGCGCCGAGATTAAATGGAGAGTCAAAGCCCGGTTCCTGACCGGTCCAGACACCACTTTGTACTTCTGCCAGCACGGTGCAGCCAACCGAACAGTGCGTGCACACCGACTTGATTACTTCGGTCTTGGTACCAGCCGCGCCCTGCGCTTCGGATTTCGTCACCATGCCACCTGAGAACGCAGATGCTGCGGCGATACCACCGGCTGCAAGCCCCGAGCGTTTCAGGAACGTACGGCGATCAACCGCCGCATTGGCCAGCTCCGAAACGGCAGATGACAACCGGGGGCCTTTCGCAACCCCATTTGTCTTCTTCCTGAGCATTTCAATCTCCCTTTATTTTGTTGCGTACCGCAGACGCCGCACGCACAACCATTGTGTCAGAAGCAATTGCCCCGGTCAGAACCGGGCTGTCTTGTAAAAAGTCTTCACATGTTCGGTTTCACGATATCCCGCACCTTTCGCGGAATTGGTCGTTGCCTCTGCCTCTGCTGGTTTCCCGGCAACCAGGGCGGCGCCGCTGGCGACGCTGCCAAGTCCGGCGAATTTGAGGAAACCGCGGCGACTAGTCTTGGCGCCTTCTTTCTTATCAGCCATTTGCTGTCCTCATATTCCGTCCCTTTTTTCACAGTCACACAGCGGCTGAGACGGGTTGGCCGCCATGTGCGTATTACATTTCAAATGCCGCCTGCTCGATTTCCATGAACAGGCGCCCGATTGTGCCGACCGGTTGGTAGAACACCGCTTTCTCGGCTTTCTCGAGATCGGAAAACATGTGCCCGGCCCATTTGCCAATATGATCATTGAAAAAGCGGCGCTGTTCCTCAACACTCGCCGGGTGATCAAATTCTCCGGTTATCAGGCCGCGCATCATGTCCATCAGCGCGGCAATGTGATCCTCCGGTTCCTTGACCGACGGGATGCGTTCGATACCGAATTCCGCCATCGCGTTTCTCAGGCGGGCAAGTGGTTTTTCGTTGAGAAAGCCGGTCAGGTAATAGGATCCGAACGGAAGGACCTCGCCACGGCCGATGCCGATGAACAGATCCTGGTATTCTTCCGCGATCGTCGAAGCTGGCAATTTTATGGCCAAATGCGCCAATGAGGCATAAGCCTGCCCAAGCGCCGATGCATCGCCTTCAATGCCGGCAACCGCACTCAAGGTCTGTTTGTCAGGTGCACGTGCAAGAAGCGCGGCCAACAGTCCATAGACGTCGGCCCGAAGTGCATCTTCCTCCACGATGACTGCCTTGTGCAGTTTGGAACCTGTTCTCATGCAGATCCTCCTGCATCAAGTTAACAACCGATTCCGCCACCGCAGCAAGGGAATTCGTTGCTGCGCTGCGTATAAATCGCAGTGCAAGTCATAAAACTCAAACTTAAGTCTAAGGTGCAATGCAACAATTGCACCCAAAGGTGGCGGGACGCCGATTTACACGAAGCGAAAAACGAAAAGGCCCCACACCACCGCTATGCCCAGGGGACCCCAGAGCGGAGTTCCCATCAAGCCGAGCCAGGCGAGAAAGATGAACGCGCTGCCCAGGAGCGAAATGAACAGCCGGTCGCCTCGCGTTGTATCGAGGCCGAACACGCCACGCCGCGGGCTTCCGCCCGGCACGCGATATTCCCACGCCGACATGACGGCAAGGCAGAACACGATGAAGGCGAAAAATGCCGCTGTAGGCCACGTCCAAGCCATCCAGGAAAGACCCATTGTGCTATTCCCCCGCTTTCACAATTCATACCCGGCCAAGGGCGAAACCCTTGGCGATGTAGTTGCGGACAAAGTAGATGACGAATGCGCCGGGAACGATAGTCAGCGTTCCGGCAGCAGCCAGCAATCCCAGTTCATACCCCGCCGTTGACGCCGTCCTGGTCATGGTGGCCGCAATCGGCTTTGCCTCGACGGCAGTCAGGGTTTTTGCCAGCAGAAGTTCGACCCATGAGAACATGAAGCAGAAGAACATCGCTACACCGACGCCAGCGGCAATTGTCGGCAGGAAGATCTTGAAAAAGAAACTGGGAAAGGAATGCCCGTCAATATAGGCGGTTTCGTCGAGTTCCTTGGGAACACCGGACATGAACCCCTCGAGAATCCACACGGCAAGCGGAATGTTAAACAACGTATGTGCCAGCGCCACTGCCAGGTAGGTGTCAAACAGTCCGACCGCCGAATACAACTGGAAAAACGGCAGGGCAAATACCGCTGCGGGAGCCATGCGGTTGGTCAAAAGCCAGAAGAACAGGTGCTTGTCGCCGACAAACCGGTACCGTGAAAAGGCGTAGGCAGCAGGCAGGGCTACTGCAACCGAAAGGACGGTGTTGATCGACACATAGGCGAGTGAATTGACATAACCCATGTACCATGTCGGGTCGGTGAAAATCTTTTCGTAATTTTCCAAAGTGAAATTCTGTGGCCACAACGAAAATGATCCGAGAATCTCGTTCGTCGTCTTGAATGACATGTTGAGAAGCCAGTAAATCGGCGCCATCAGAAAAATGATGTATATCAGCGGGATCAGGCGGCTGGAACGGTTCATCACTGCTCCTCGTTGCGCATCATCAGCGTGTAGAAAATCCAGCTTAAAAGCAGGATGATCAGGAAGTAAATCAACGACATTGCGGCCGCCGGACCAAGGTCGAACTGGCCGAGCGCGACCTTGACAAGATCAATCGACAGCAGCGTAGTTGAATTCCCCGGACCGCCCCCGGTCAGTACGAACGGTTCGGTGTAGATGTTGAATGAATCCATGAAGCGCAGCAGCACGGCAATGGTCAGAACGCGCTTCATTTTCGGCAACTGGATATAGCGGAAAATCGCCCAAGGGCTAGCGCCATCGATCTTCGCCGCCTGATAGTAGGCGTCAGGTATGGAGACCAGCCCGGCATAGGCGAGCAGCACCACCAGCGACGTCCAGTGCCAGACATCCATCGCGATCAGCGTGAACCATGCGTCGCTCGGATGGCGGGTGAAATTGTAGTCCCAGCCAATCGCATTCAGGGAGCGCCCGAGCAGGCCGATGTCGGGCAGCGCGAATATGTTCCACATTGCACCAACCACGTTCCACGGTATCAGCAACGGCAGCGCCATGAGAACGAGGCAAACCGATACCCAAATCCCTTTGCGCGGCATCGCCAGTGCGATAATGACACCAAGCGGAATTTCGATGGCCAGAATGATGCCGGTAAACATCAATTGGCGACCGAGCGCAGCATGAAACCGCGGAGAGTGAAGTACCTGCTCAAACCAGCCCACGCCCGACCAGAAAAATGTGTTGTCTCCGAAAGTTTCCTGGACCGAGTAGTTCACTACTGTCATCAGCGGTATGATCGCATTGAATGCGACCAGCACGACAACCGGTAAGACGAACAGCCAGCCTTTTTGATTGATGGTCTTGTTCATTGTGCCAGCCATCCGTCACGATAGACCTGCGTGTGTTTGGCATCGAATTTGATCTGCCCGCTGCCCCCCGGAATATCCGATCCCTCCGGCACCAGAAGCTTGATGCTCTGGTTGTCATGTTTTGCCGAGACGATGCGAAAGCGTCCGGCGTCCGAAACCTTGACGATATCAACCGGTATTCCACCCCTTTTGGCAAAATTGACAAATTCCGGGCGCACCCCGATTTCATATCCGTTTCCCCCGGCATTCTTGATGGTGCCACCGGCGGTTTTGATCTTCTTGCCGGCAAATACCGGCCTGCCGTTGTCTATGGAGCAAGGCAGCACATTCATTCCCGGCGATCCGATGAAATGGCCGACAAATGTGTGTTTCGGGCGTTCAAAAAGGTCGACCGGTGTTCCGATCTGCACCACCTCGCCCTCGTTCATGACAACAACCTGATCTGCAAAAGTCAGGGCTTCGGTCTGGTCATGGGTAACATATATCATTGTCATGCCGATGCGCTGATGCAATTCCTTCAGCTTTGAACGCAGCTGCCATTTCAGGTGGGGATCGATCACGGTCAACGGTTCATCGAACATGATGACATTGACGTCACTGCGCACCAGACCGCGGCCAAGCGAGATCTTCTGTTTTCCGTCGGCTGTCAGGCCCGACGCGCGGCGATTCAGCATGCCGGTAAGGTCGGTCATTTCGGCGACTTCGCGAACGCGCCGGTCGACGACATCCTCACTCGCCCCGCGATTGCGCAGCGGAAAGGCCAGGTTGTCGTAGACGGTCATCGTGTCATAGACCACCGGAAACTGGAAAACCTGAGCAATGTGGCGTCGGTCGGGCGGTAATCCGGTGACATCCTCGCCGTCAAACAGCACGCGGCCTTCCGACGGGGTCAACAGACCGGAAATGATGTTCAGCAGCGTGGTCTTGC
>JAHEGF010000285.1 GCA_024645155.1 Phyllobacteriaceae bacterium
CTCTAAACGCTGACGATGACACTCGCATAAACCCGCCATAATTGCATCGCGCGCACCTGGGTTTCGCCAGTGCTCACGCGGAATAAATCTCATTTTGTTCAAAATATATGAAGTCCGTTAGCAACCTGTTAACCGCGTTTGTGTGTGACTGGGTATAGGCATACAAACAACGACGTCAGCCTGCCAAGATGAAAGGCCAAGTGCCATGGCAGATATTTTGAAGTTAGAGCCGCGCCCTGCAACCGATATCCAGAAGCGCCAGCCCAACGCGAAGCCGGCTGAGATCATCATATTTCCGGGCGTTCGTTATGAGCAGCCGAAAAAGGCTACTGTCTGGAGCGCCAGAAGCGGCAAGTAGGAACTTTGCCGGTGCGAGATCGGGCAGTGAACAACTGCTATATCGGGTCGCATCTCGCGTTGCGGAGCAATTTCGCAGCCAATCCGGTCCAGCTCGCATCGGGTTGGAATACGCGCAGAATTGCGTATCCCGCCTTGATATCGGCACTCACCAAAAACGATTGCTCCGATTCCGATGGTTCGCTTTTTTGAAGGGCCGTTGCATCGGTCTTTGTCGCAACGATGATATCCAGTTTTCGCTCCGACGCGTTGCGGTCATTGAAACTGAACACTATCGTGCCGTCACGCCCGAACAGGGATAGCGACCAGAACTCGACATCACCATCTGCTTGCAGGTGCACTGGACCTTCGCTCAAATCGAAATGGCAGGCAGCCACGCGAAAAAGCGGATCGGAATTGCGCAGTAAAGCACGGCCGCTGTCAGACCTGGATATCTCGGCAAACTCGTACGGTTTGTTGTTTTCCTTGATGAATGACCATGCATCATTTTCGGACAGAACCGGTACGGCGAGTACAATTGCGATGTGCACAAGTGCACCGCCGACCAGGCCGAAGAGCAATATGTAGAGGGCCTTCTTAAACACAAGCGATCTTGCTGACTTGAGGCAGTTTGATGACGGAAATATCGCTGCGCTTGGCAACCGGCGAATCGTATAGCGTAAGCACAAGCCGGAATTTCCCACTTCCCGATAAAGCGAGCCAATTGCCCGGTTCCGGGACCGGTCCGGCGCTGATAACAAATGAGTTGTCTTGTTTGCGCAGCAATTGGCGCGAGTGAAGCGCGGAGATCCGTCTTGCCGGGTGGGTCACGATGCCTGCCGTATCTGACACGGCGTAGATGGTCCACAATCGTGCCGTTGGCACATTGCCTTCCACTTGGTATCTACACGACAGAAGCAGCGGTTCGCCACTGCTGTCCCGGCCGGCAAAAAATGGCAACCCCTCAGCGCCGCCCAGCGGAATCTGCGCGTCGCGAGCGATACGAGCCCGCGAATAGGGATCGGATTCTTCAGTCCCTGTCTTTGGTTGCGCAACCCAACCGGAAGCCTCGACCGTATCGAGTCCGGAAAACTCGCTGATTGCATACCGCGCGCTGGCCACACCGAAACCGAAAGCGATAACCAACGGCAATATCATCATTGTCACAATGTTCACCATGGCACACCGGTAGCTTGGCGCGAATATCCTTGCGGATCGTCATCGTTAGTCCTGTTTTGACGAATTACCTGGTTCACAGTGCCGAAAGCCTCTGGCTGTCGGCAGGTGGCAGCAATACCGGTGCTGACTGGAACATCTGCGTGATATCTTTCAGGATCGATGAGGTCGTCGAGGAAAGAACGGGCGGCCGCTCTGGCGCAACATCGGCATCATCACCGCTGCCGGCGGAACCCTTTTTGGCAATCTGATCTCCACTAACCTCGGGAAATGGATTTTCGATCAGTGGAATAGGTTTCAGATCAATATTCTGATGCGCGTAGGTCATGAACCGTTTCCAAGTCATTGCCGGCAAGGAACCACCGGTCAGCCGCCGCGTTCCCGAGTAGTCATCGTTCCCGAACCATACAGCTGCCGTGAAATTGCCGGTGTAGCCGACGAACCATGCATCGCGATAGGCCTGTGTCGTTCCCGTCTTTCCCGCTGCCCTTACCATGGGAAGGGCAGCACGGCGTCCGGTTCCCCATTCCGGAACCTGCACAAGTATCGAATTCATCGAGGCGACCGCTTGTTCTGACAGGACCCTTTTTGGCGGCGGCGCATCACGCGCATGATCATACAGCACCTCGCGTGATTGGTTCATGATTTGCTGTATGCCGTGGCGGGTACCGGAGAAACCTCCGTTTGCGAAAGTATTGTAGCCGGTTGCCTGATCCATCACGGTCATTCCCGATGTTCCAAGGACCATCGTTTTGTGGTTGATCAGAGGGGACTCGACACCCATCGCCTTTGCCGTTTCACGGATTGGTTGGATTTTCAGGAAATCGCGTGCCAGGCGAACGGGTACGGTATTGATCGACTTGACCAGTGCTGTCGTCAGATTGATGCGCCCGGCATAACCACGCGTGTAGTTCTTGGGCGACCATCCGCCCCAGGAGATCGGGCCATCGACAATCGGAGAGGTTGGTGTAAATCCGTGTTCCATGGCTGTGGCGTAAACATACGGCTTGAAAGAGGAACCCGCCTGGCGTTCGGCACGTGTTGCCCGGTTGAACTGGCTGCGTCCGTAGTCGCGGCCGCCAACAATTGCCCGAACCGCTCCGTTGTTTTCAAGAACAACGATTGCCGCCTCGTGAACACCGTAGTCCTTTCCGTATTGCCGCAGATGAAACTCGGCAGCTTCCTCGACCGCTTCCTGCAAACCAAGGTCAATCGTGGTGCGCACGATCAGGGAATGGGTCGGAAACCTCAAAGCGATGCGCTTGACCTCCTCAAACGCCCAATCAAGAAAATAGTCGGGGTTGTTCCGGTCACCGCGATCAATGATCGTTGCAGGATTGCGCCTAGCAGCAACCACCTGTCCTTCGGTCATAAGCTTGCTTTGGACGAGGTTGGAAAGCACTTCATTGGCCCTTCCGCGAGCCGCAGGAAGATTGATGTGCGGCGCATACTTTGCGGGCGCCTTGAACAAACCGGCCAGCAGCGCCGCTTCCGCAAGGGTCACGTCCTTGAGGTTCTTGCCAAAATAGAAATCGGCAGCTGCGGCAATCCCGAAAGTGCCGCCACCCATATAGGCGCGATCCAGATACAGTTGCAGGATCTCGTTCTTGCTGAGGTTCATCTCAAGCCAAACAGCCAGGAAAGCTTCCTTGATCTTGCGTTCGAGGGTGCGCTCATTGGACAGGAACAGGTTCTTTGCCAACTGTTGCGTAATGGTTGACCCCCCCTGGACAACAGAATTTGCACGCACATTTTCACTCATTGCGCGAACAAGGCCGATGAAATCGATGCCATAATGTTCAAAGAAACGGCGGTCTTCTGTTGCCAGTACCGCCTTGATCAGGTGGTCAGGCAGATTTTCCACCGGAACCGATTCCCGCTGAATAATCCCGCGCTGACCGATCGGTGTGCCATACCGGTCGAGAAAGGTAACCGCGAAGTCGTCTTGCGAACGCCAGTCCTTTGCCGTTTCTTCAAATGCCGGCATCGCAAGCGCCAGCATGAGCACGGAACCGACCGTGGCCATCGTGAATCCTTCGCTGGAAATCTCGAAAAATGCCCGCCACCATCCGGTAACCTTGAACCGGCGAAAGAATATGGTCATGGATTCCCAGAATTCGCTCGACTTGAAACCCAACTCGTAAAGCGTCGAGTCTATCCATGCATCAGCCTCGATGAGCTTGGACGTCTTCAACGGTTTTGCGGGTTTTTTCTTTTTGTCTTCTTCCATGTCGTCCGGTTACCAACGAAGAGATCTGACAAGTATAGCCGAATCCATTGCGGCGTGCCATCGGCCCGGCCCTTTTGTGCCATTTCTTTGGCAATCTCAAGGACAAAGGCGCCGGAAGTGCATTCGCGAAAAAGATGCAAATGATAGGAATAAATACCTTGACACCGTGACGGTCATCTGGTAGGTTCATGTCATCGTCAAACAAGTGCGGCTGAAACCGGTGCCAACCAGTGCATTGTGAGCCGTCTTTTCCGGGCGCGGATAAATTCAGAGCAAATTCACGAACACCTTGACTGGAGTCCAAACCGCTGCGGCCCGCGAACTCTACGAGGGCGCTGAAGGGACAATTGAGCGGCTTGCAAAGGCGATGAAGATCAATCCCGATGAATTGGCCATCATTGCAGTGGCCGGGGATTGGCAGGTTGATCAGCCCCGCTTGATTGGTCCGGTTTGAATGTTAGTGCATGGCGATCCTTTCGTGCAATGGGATGATTGTTTCGGGTGCCGGTGGCCTGTAGTTCAGGGCGCTGT
>JAHEGF010000064.1 GCA_024645155.1 Phyllobacteriaceae bacterium
GCCGCCTTCGTGATCCGCGCACGAAGCCTTGATCGGAGCCGTAAAGCCTTCCAGGCCAAGTTCTTTCATGCGAGCATCCGATAGGTCAAAGCTCTCCATGCCGACGCGCATATCTTCACCGGTGATAACCTTCTTACCGGTTTTTTCCTGCGCAGCACGAATGGCTTCTGCGACAATCACCGCATTGAAAAGACCGCGGTTGTAGAGAACATCGCCAACCTTTTCTCGATCATCGATCTGGCTCTTGCCAGCGTCAACCACGTACTTCAAGACGTCCTGAAGTGCAGGAAATTCCGTGCCGATACCGGAGAAGTTGGCGGCCATATAGCCCTTGCCCTCTTCGCCAACTGCATCAAGGTCAGCATTTGCACCTGACCACCAGTTGCCAATGAAGTGATCAAGCGGATACTTGATCTTTGCCGCTTCCTTGACGGCAGTAGCATTCATCGCGCCCCAGCCCCACATGATCATCCAGTCCGGCTTTTCCTTGCGCACGTTGAGCCAATGCGAAGACTGGCTTTGCATTTCCTTGACACCGACCGGGAACATTGCCGTCGAAAAGCCCATGGTTTTGGACAGTTGCTCGAGAAGCGGAATGGGCTCCTTGCCGTATCCGACATCGAGATAGATGAAGCCGATCTTCTTATCCTTGATCCCGCCATTTGCATCGATGTATTTCAGGATCGAGGATAACTGGTTCCAGTAGCTTGTCGGATAGTTGAAGCCCCATGGGAATTTCTCGCCGATAGCAACGGCAGAAAGACCATAACCCATGGAGAACACCGGAATCTTGTCAACTGGAGCCTTGGGAATCAGCTGCAGTGTTATACCGGTCGAAAGCGGGTTGTAGACGATCGCTCCCTTGCTCTTGGTTGCTTCGTAGCACTCAACGCCTTTCTGGGAGTTGTAACCGGTTTCGCATTCTTCAACAACGATCTTGACGCCGTTGATACCACCGTCACGCTCGTTGAGCATGTTCAGGTAATCGGCAAAACCGTTGGCAAAGGGAATGCCACCGCCCGCAAACGGTCCAGTACGATAACTCAAGGACGGTACAAATACCGAATCTTCGGCACTCGCCCCGGTTACTTGTGCGGTCGTTGCCAAGGCAATGGCCGCAGCACCAAGGATGAATTTATTCAGCATATCGCTTTTCCTCCAAAACTCTGCGGCCGTTATTGGCAACAACCGCTTCCTCACTTGAAACCTGCCTTTTTGTTGAACCCTTCACGCCCGGTTTCTCGGCGTGTCAGGCAATATTTACTCCGCCTTCATGGCGGAGTAATCGTCTCCCGCATTAATACGGGAATGGCCATACGCGCAGCTTCTGCTTCGCTATTGCCCACAATCGGGCAAGCCCGTGGGGTTCGATGATCAGGAAAAAGATAATCAGTCCTCCGATGATCATGAAATTGATATGCTCGACGGTCGCGGCATTGATGTTAAGGCCGATGATATCGGGAACCGCGCGGATGATGATCGGCAGCATCCAGATGAAGGCTGCGCCGAGGAATGATCCGAGCAGGCTGCCTAGGCCGCCGAGTATGACCATGAACAATATCAGGAACGAATGGTTGACGTCGAAACTTTCTACTTCGGCGGCACCGAGCCAGAAAAACACCATCATCGCACCGGCTACACCGCAATAGAAGGATGAGACGGCAAACGCCGAGAGCTTGGCAAACAACGGCCGTACACCCATCAGTTCAGCGGCAATATCCATGTCCCGGATCATCATCCACGACCGTCCGATTCTGCCGTGGATGATATTGGATGCCACCCACGTCATCGCCACGACAACCGAAAGCACCACCAGGTAACGCGTCGTCGGCGTCGCCGAGGCACCGGTAACGATCCAGCCAAGCAGTTCGCGCTGCGGCACCTCTATGGCACCGGAATCATTGTAATTGTAGAGCCAGGCAACACGGATAAAGCACCATTCGAGAAAGAACTGGGCCGCAAGCGTCGTGACGATCAGGTAAAACCCCTTGATCCGGAGAGAAGGCAGCCCGAATATCATGCCCACGCCTGCCGAGAAGAACCCCGACAGCACGATTGGAATCATGATGTTCACATCGGGGAAAATCGACGTCATCTTGTAGCAGGCATAAGCACCAACGCCCATGAATGCACCGGTTCCAAGTGAAATCTGCCCGGTATATCCGGTCAGGATATTCAGTCCGATCGCCGCCAGCGAAAAGATCAGGAACGGAATCATCATCGAATTGATGAAGAAGTCATTCCCGAAATACGGAATGATAACAAACGCAATTGCCAGAAACCCTGCAATGGCAATCCGGTCCTGCAGAATCGGAAAGATCGCCGAATCTGCAATGTAGTTTGTCTTGTACTGACCTGCTTCGCGGTAAAACATGGTGCCCTAAATCCGTTCGATGATTTTCTCGCCGAACAGCCCTTGTGGCCTGAACAGCAGGAAGATGAGTGCGATGACATAGGCAAACCAGCCTTCGACACCGCCGCCGAGCAAGCCGCCCCAGTAAACTTCGAAAATCTTCTCGCCGAAGCCGATAATCAGTCCGCCGATGATAGCGCCCGGGATCGACGTAAACCCGCCGATAATGAGCACCGGAAGCGCCTTTAGGGCGACAATCTGCAATGCAAAGGAAACGTCAGACCGCGCGCCCCACATGATGCCCGTGGCCAGTGCCACGATGCCGGCTGCAAACCACACGATAGCCCAAATCTGGTTCAGCGAAATGCCGACCGACAACGCCGCCTGGTGGTCGTCGGCAACGGCACGCAGCGCCCGCCCGATTCGCGTCCTGGAAAAGAAGATGCCAAGCCCGATAACCAGGATTGCAGCGATCACTGCAGCAGCGATGTCTATGTGCTGCAATATGAGAATGCCGTCGAATATCTCAAACGTGGTTGAACCGGTGGGCAGTCCGAGTTCCGAGGTAATCATCGATTTCGGCTCGCCACCGAATATCAGTTCGCCCAGTCCGATGAGAAAGTAGGTGAGCCCGATCGTCGACATGAACAAGATGATGTCCGGTTGATTGACCAAATGGCGAAGCACCAGGCGTTCAACCGAAAATGCCAGCACTCCCATGATCGCCAGGGCCAGTATCAGGGCGAGGATAGCCGGCACGCCGAGGGCATGAAGCCCAACAAGCGACAGGGCGGCAAATACCACCATGATGCCTTGCGCAAAATTGAAAACACCCGACGCCTTGAAGATCAGCACAAAGCCGAGTGCAATCAGCGCATAAAGCGTACCGGAAACAAATCCTTCCCACAGCACCTGCAACAGGAAATCCGGCAACGCGGCCATCTGCGCAAACGGATCGACAAAAACATTGTAAAGAAGATCCATCAGTGGGGCACTCCGAGGTAGGCATCAATAACATTCTGATCCTTCTGGACCTCGGTAGGCAGGCCGTCTGCGATTTTCTTGCCGTAATCCAGAACCACGACACGATCTGCCAGATCCATGACCACTCCCATGTCATGTTCGATAAGTGCGATGGTCGTTCCAAGCTGGCTGTTCACGTCCAGAATGAAACGGCTCATGTCTTCCTTTTCTTCGAGATTCATACCAGCCATCGGCTCGTCCAGCAGCAGCAATGTTGGCTCTGCGGCGAGCGCCCGGCCGAGCTCGACGCGCTTTTGCAATCCGTAGGGCAGTTGTCCTACCGGCGTCTTGCGGATGGCTTCGATTTCGAGGAAATCGATGATCTCTTCAACCGCGCGCCGGTGCTCGATTTCCTCGTTCAGCGCAGGACCGTGCCGGAACATCTGCCAGAAGAAGTTGCGGTGCATCTTCAAGGTACGCCCTGCCATGATGTTGTCGAGCGTCGTCATACCGTTGAACAGCGCCACATTCTGGAACGTCCGCGATATGCCTTGGCTGGCGGCCATGTAAGGGCGGATTTTGGACCGTTTTTCACCCTTGAACGTGATCGTTCCTTCCTGGGGATGGTAAAATCCGTTGATGACGTTGAGCATAGATGTCTTGCCGGCACCGTTTGGCCCGATAATGGCGCGGATTTCACCTTTCAAGATGTCAAAACCGATATTCTGGATCGCCTTCACACCGCCAAAGGAAAGCGAAACATTGTCAGCAACCAGCAGCTCGTCGCCGTCGGCTATTCCGTCATCATTTGCCGAACGGGCGTGCAGGCCATTAGCCACTTCAAAGACCTTTCCGGAAACCGGGGTATTCATTCTGCAGCCTCCTTCATCGGTTCTTCGGCCGCTTCGTATACTTCAGCATCGGCAATGATCACCGTAGCGCTGATCTTGCCCTTGCGCCCGTCCTCAAAGATGACTTCGGTTTCCACAAAACGCTCCTTGGAACCGTCATAAAGCGCCTCGATCAAATCTCCGTACCGGTCGGCAATGAACGAGCGGCGAACTTTCAGAGTGCGGGTCAGTTCGCCGTCATCGGCATCCAGCTCCTTGTGGAGAACAAGAAAACGGTGAACCTGTGCGCCAGCCATCATCGGTTCCTTGGCGAGCCTGCGATTGGTGGCATCCACATGTTCGCGCATCATCTTGTAGACTTGCGGATGGGCGGCAAGCTCCTGATAGGAGCCGTATGAAATATTGTTTCTTTCAGCCCAGTTGCCGACCGATTCCAGATCGATATTGAGAAATGCCGCGCAATATTCCCGTCCGTCACCGAAAGCCACGGCTTCCTTGATATTCGGGAAAAACTTTAGCGTGTTCTCGATGTACTTTGGTGCAAACAATGCGCCAGACTTCAATTTTCCGACATCCTTGGCCCGATCGATGATTTTCAGCTGGCCGTCAGCATCAAAAAATCCGGCATCCCCGGTATGGACCCATCCGTCCTCGGTTTTCGTTTCCCTGGTCGCTTCATCATTCTTGAAGTAGCCCATGAAGGTTCCGTCCGATTTGTACATGATCTCGCCGTTTTCCTCGATGCGGATCTCGACGCCCGGCGATGGCATACCCACAGTGTCAGACCGGATCGCGCCATCAGGCTGGGCAGTCACGTAGACGCAGGCTTCTGTTTGGCCGTATAATTGTTTGAGATTGAGGCCGATCGAACGGTAGAAGCTGAACAGCTCGGGCCCGATCGCCTCACCGGCCGTATAGCCGACACGCAATTTGGACAGTCCCATGCCGTTTTTCAGCGGTCCGTAAATGACGAACTCGCCAAGATAATATTTCAGCCGGTCAGCAAGTCCGACCTTTTCGCCATCGAGCATGTTCTCGCCGACCTTGCGTGCATGGTCGAGAAAATAGTTGAAGAGTTTCCGTTTGAAAGCCCCGGCATCTTCCATGCGCACCATGATCTGCGTGAGCATGACTTCAAACACCCGTGGCGGCGCAAAGAAGTATGTCGGTGCGATTTCGCGTCGGTCGGAATACACGGTATCCTGGCTTTCAGGACAACTCACGCAGAAACCTGCCGTGTAGGACTGCGAATAGGAAAACACATGGTCGCCGACCCAGGCCAGTGGCAGATAGGCGATCGTCGTTTCATTTTCGCTCAAGCGGTCAAACTTGTTGGCGTTCAGTGCCGATTTGACCAGATTGTCGTTCGAAAGCATGACGCCCTTGGGCCGCCCGGTTGTTCCTGACGTGTACAGCATGACCCCAAGGTCTTTCCCGGAACGCCGACCAATACTCTCCAGCCAGCCACGCTCGACATCAGGACCTTCCGACAGACGCGCCAGCCCGATCTGCCGAACCGCCGAATAGGCATGCAGATGGGTGTGGTCATAGTCGCGCAGTCCGCGTTCCTCGTCGTAGATGATTTGTTTGAGGCTTTTCGTTTCGTCGGAAATCGACAGCAGCTTGTCGACCTGTTCCTGGTCTTCGACCACGGCAAGCACCACTTCGGCGTGATTGAGCACGTAGGCCATCTCTTCGGCAACGGAATCCGAATAGACCGGAACCGGCACACCGCCAATTGCTTGAACAGCCGCAAAAGTCCAATAAAGGCGCGGACGGTTGTTGCCGACAACGGCAACCTTGTCGCCTTCTTTGATGCCGAGAGTCTGCAGCCCTATTGAGAATGCCCGCACTTCCGTAAGCTGCTCGGCCCAACTCCAGCACTGCCAAATGCCGAAATCCTTGTGGCGCATGGCATCACGGTTGGCAAAACGCTCGGCGTTATGCAGCAAATATTTCGGAAAAGTGTCAAGCGATGCCCCTGCTTGCGTCAAGACAGCTACCTCCCAGTTTGCTCTCGTCGCACGATGTTGTCTGTTCTTTGGCCGGAAAAAAACACGGGCCGTGCGATGGCATGAAACTCCCATGAATTTCGCATTGAAGCAACAATGGCATTGACAGACACGACGCAATTTGCATGTTACACATGCTGCGTATCGAATAAGGCGCTAGTCGCCATACATCATCAGCTTCGACACATCCGAAACAGTGATCCTCCCGTGCTCTGAAATGAGCAGTCCTTCTTCCTGCAGTTCCTTCAGGCTCTTGTTTGTTACGGCACGCGACACTCCCGCAATCAAGGCTAGTTCGTCCTGTGATATTTCCACAGTGTTTGCCGAACCGGGATAAAGCACGGGGTTGAACAACCAGGACAGGTTTCGAGCCACCCTCGCCTTGGAATCAAGCGCCCGGTCATGTTCGACGGTTGCGATAAATTGTCCCAGCCGTTCATTGATCTGCCGGATAAGGAATCTGTTGAATCCTATGCTGTTTTCATGCAGCCACATGAAGGTTGCCCGGTTCAGCAGCAGCATGTGTGTTTCGCGCAGCGCCACAAGATCATATTTGCGCGGTTCGTTCTTCAGGATCGTGCCTTCGCCAAACCAGCTACCATTGCCAATACCGGCAAAGGTGATTGCCTTGCCGGATACGGATACCGCGCTCATCTTAACCAGTCCCGAACGGACCCCCGCCCAGTAGTCCAGGCGGTCATCGCGGTGGCATACATACGATCCTTTTTGGTAGGTTCGCTCCGAAATCCCGCGCGCCGCGCGTTCGGTCTCCTCTTCGTTGAGATCGTTTCCCCAGATGAGAGTTCGAACCAGTTCTTTCTTGTCGTCCATAGCGCCCCGGCTGGTGGCGGACACAATACCCGCACACAGTTATTTTATGGGCCGCAATGGCTGGAAAAACAAGGTGCCGGAGGAATATCGGGGCCTGAAAAGGCGGCCTGAATAATTTCCGGCATTGGCGCCGGGGTTAGGACAATCAGGCGGCTTTTGCCGGGAGGCGAACCGAAGGAATGATCGTCAGCGGTGCACGAGCGCCAAGGCTGGGACGATCAAACAGCAATTTGCGTTCGACGGGGCTTGATCTGAAGAACGGGTAGCGGCGGTAAACATCAGGAATAACCCTTACATCGCCCTGATACATCACAACGGGCACCTTGCTGCCGGGATAGGCTCTTGGCTCCGCGATTTTCGTTGACTGGAAAATCTTGCGGTAAAAGCCCGCATGATCGACACGAACCGTCGACAGGCAGTAGTCGGCATCGTAGTGAATGCTCGCGGCAACTGCGATCCGCAAGGTAATGTAGGGAATGAGCGGATTCTGGCTGGCCGCATCCGGGTCGGTCGCAAATCTGCTCGGATCGATAAAGACCTCGCCGGCGTCAAGCCGCGGGTTCATGATATCCGCGAACGCTATGGTGCTTGGTGACAGCCGCTGAACCCGGTCAATTACATGGATACGCACGGTACTGACCAGCAACCCGTCAAGATAGACACCGTAGCGGTGGCAGTTGGGCGCATCGTCTATATCATCGAAATAGAGCTTGGTTGGGTTGGGGTCGATAATGCCATTCAGAAGATAGGAATTGTAACGAACCCGATAAATTGCCTCCAGGTCTTCACCGCTTTCGCACCGCCGGTACTCGATCCGATCCAGCAGGCGCAGCACGCGTCGCGCAAATCCCGAAACATCTCGCATCAGTAGAGTGTTGGCGGATTTTACGCGGTTCTCCGCCGTATTCGGCATCATATCCAAGATATATTCTCCTCGTACCATCTATTTGTGGACGAGACATCAACAACTGTAAAGCGTAAATTCCGCGCAATGTTGTTTACTTTTTATTAAGGTTAACAATTTATTAACGTCGGCATTACTTTCGGCGAAATGGATATGTTGCCAGCGCGATCGGATACCGGGGCGGGTTGTGATATTCAGCCGGTTTGCAATTACACGGAAACGGACTTGCGTACCTCAGCGGCATAAGGCCACACGTGCCTCGCCATCCGGCTGACACCGGAAGCCGGGAGCGCGGGGCCAAACAGGAAACCCTGCACCTGGTCGACAGGCACGTGTTCTGCCAGGGCAATAAGTTGGGCTTCAGTTTCTACGCCTTCGACTGTCACGACAAGGCCAAGGTCATGGCACATCACCGCTATCGATTTAACCAGTGCCATTGATCGTTTGTCAGTCAGAATTTCACGAATGAATGCCTGGTCGATCTTTACCTTGTCCAATGGAAGCCGGTGAAGATAGCTCAGACTGGAGTATCCTGTCCCGAAATCGTCAAGCGCAACGCGCACGCCCAGATCCTTCAGTCCGTTCAGTATCTTGGCCGTCTTCATCTGGTCGTCAAGCAATGCCGTCTCGGTTACTTCGACCTCCAGGCGTTGCGGGGCAAGACCGGTTTCGCGCAGGACACTGTCAACCAGTTTCACGACGTCGATTTCCTTGAAATCCCTTGCCGACAGGTTGACGGAAACCGATGTTGTCTCTGGCCACTCCATGCAATCCCTGCATGCGCGCCGCAAAACAATACTGGTGATGTCGGTGACGATGCCCATCTCCTCGGCCAGGGGGATAAAGACAGCCGGTGAAATCGGGCCCAGGGTCTCGTGATCCCAGCGGCATAGGGCTTCGCAGGTGGCAATACGCATCATCCGGGCATTGACAATTGGCTGGTAAACGATGCGAAGAACGTCGTTTTCGATTGCCGTGCGCAGTTCGGTTTTCAGCATTTGCCGGCGCCGGAACTCCGCTTCCATCGCTTCTTCAAAGATTTTCCAGCGGTTCTTTCCGTTATCCTTGGCCTGATACAAGGCAAGGTCTGCGCGAACCGTCATGTGGTTTTCGTCAAAGTACCGTGCCTTTTCAAATGCCGCACCGGCGCTCAGGTTTATGTGCAGCATGTGTCCTCCGACATCAATCGCGTCGGTAAACATCGCAAAAACCTCAGTGATAAACAGCTCCAGGTACCGTTCGTCGCGCAGGTCATCGACAAAAAACAAAAACTCGTCGCCGCCGAATCGCGCCAGCTTTACCGTCGGAGACACCAGCTTCATCAGCCGCTCGGCTACGCCATAGATCAAGCCGTCGCCGATCGGGTGACCCAGCGTGTCGTTGATATGTTTGAAATCATCAAGGTCAAGAAGGATAAATGCACAGCGGCGGTCCTGGTCCCCCTTGCTCACCATGTTGACGACGGTCTCCATGAAATAGGCACGCGTCGACAGATTTGTCAGCGTATCATAGCGTGCCATGTGCAGGATTTGTGCCTCTGCATCCACCCGTGCCGTAATATCCTCAAATGTGATGACATCGAATTCCTTGTCGTGACCGCGAGAGGTGAATTCGATATAGCGCCCATCACGAAGCTGGGTTTGAATTTTCTGATCTTCGCCCAAATCCATAGCGTCGCTGATCCGGCGCTCCAGTTGCCGGTTCTCCCCGTTCGCAAACAGGCCGGCCGCTGCCGCGCGCATGATCATGGATTTCAGTGTTCTGCCCTCAGCAGAATCACGTGACTTGAACGAAAAGAAATCCACTGCTTTGTCGTTGATGACAACCACCCTGCGTGTGCGGTCAAACATCACCAGACCGTGTGACATCGTGTTCAACGCCTTGTCAAAGCGCCTCGCCAACCGGTCGGATGCGATGCGCGACATCACAGCGTCCATCAAAACCGTCCGCACCCGCCGCGCCAGTGCGCTGATTGCCAAAAAAAACGGCGCGCACAAAAGGCCGAGTGCGACATGATAGAAATCGCCGCGCATGATAAGTGCAAAAGAATAGGGAACCATCATCATTGTGATGAGAATCGTGACCATGCGCGCGGAACCGTAGTTCCGTCCTACAATGGATGAAACGGTCGCCAGCGTTATCGATACTGACGCAAGTTCCGCAAACTGGGAATAGGCCAGAAAAATGCCGGAAAAGCAGAAGAAACCCAGCGCAGCGGCATGGGTACTCGCCAGAATAATGTACCACCATTCAAGGCGTTGGGCTTCCTCAACCGTCGCCGGAGGCGGTGAATTTTGCTGAAATTGAATGCCGACAAGCCGAATGAGTCCCGTTGCAACCAGCACGAGTGCGGTAACGAGATATATCGCGTTGCCGTTTTCCGAATAAACCAGCAGTATGACGAGGGTTTGCGCGAAGACGCCAATAGCCAGCGTCGCGCCATCGCGAAACAGCGATTGCACGAACGGAATATAAACCTCAGCCGGTTGCGATCTTGTTGATATTTTTGACATTCCTCACATCCGCGCCCGAGCGGGAAACATGGCATGTCCGGCTTAAGAAACAATTTAGATGGGCATTCACCATCGCAACCGCCGTGTCTTTGCGTGCATGGCAACGTTTGGCAACCGGGGGTTGCCGGGTAGTCTATTCGGCTGCGGCCAGGGCTTTTTCGCGTTCAGGCTTTTCAAATCGCTGAATCAGCCGTGCACGTTCTTCGGCTGCTTTTGCAGCATTTGCCGCCTTGATATGACCGTAACCCTTTACCAGTCCGGGAACCGATGCGAGTGCTACAGCTGCATCGATGCGCTCCGGTGTCAGATCGGCAGCGATCATGTCGGCGTCTTTTTCGTAATCTGCCAGAAGCAAGCGTTCCGCATTACGTTCCGCCGAATATCCGAAAACATCGAGAACGCTTCCACGCAGGCGGCGCAGACCGGACAAGACCAGCATTGCCGTCATCATCCAGGCGCCATAATTCGTCTTGACCGGTCGGCCATCATTAGCCTTGCGTGCAAATATCGGCGGGGCAAGATGGAACTCCAAGCTGTCATAACTTTCAAACTGGTTCGACAACTGCTTCATGAAGGATCCATCCGTATATAGGCGGGCCACTTCATACTCATCCTTGATCGCCATGAGCTTGAACAGGTTGCGGGCAACCGCTTCGGTAACACTCGTTGAACCGGGCAGCGTCCGCTCTTCTGCCGACCGCACCGAAGCAACTCGATCAGCAAAGCGCTGTGCATAGGCGGCATCCTGATAGGCTGTCAGAAACGCTATACGCTTGCTGATCATCTCATCAACATCTTTGGAAAGGTCTCGGTCAGCCAGCGGTATTTTGGACTTTTCGACAAGGTTGCTTACAAATTCCGGCTGATGCGCCGCGCGCCGGCCCCACCGGAAAGCTGCGATGTTCATGTCGACGGCCTGACCGTTTAGCTCGATTGCTTTTTCGATTGCCTCGGCACTGACCGGAACGCCGCCATGCTGGAAAGCAAAACCGAGCATGAAAATGTTTGAACCGACAGAATTGCCAAACAGCGCAACCGCGGTGCTGGTGGCATCGAAAAAATGCGCCTTTTCTTCCCCGGCTGCGTCAATAATGGCGCGCTTGATTTTCTCCGCAGGCAGATTGAAATCGGCAGAACGGGTGAAATCACCAGGCATGATTTCCGCCGTATTGGTAACAAACAGGGTTTCCCCCTCGCGCACCGACGCAAGCACCTTTTTGCTACCGGAAACCACCAGATCCCCACCGAGTACCAGATCCGCCTTGCCGGCGGAAACACGGATCGTGCTGATATCTTCCGGCTTCGACGCGATACGCATGTGGCTGAAAACCGCGCCGCCCTTTTGTGCAAGCCCCGCCATGTCGATGGCGCCACACCCTTTGCCTTCCAGATGCGCGGCCATTCCAAGAACCGCCGCAATCGTAACCACTCCCGTCCCGCCGACACCGTCGACAATGCACGACCAGCCATTTTCCACCGGGAAAACCGGTGCCTCCGGAACGCCATCCAGCGGATCGCGGGTATTGGCAAGTCCTTTCGCCTTGCGAAACTTCGCACCATGAACCGTGACAAATGACGGGCAGAAGCCGTTAATGCAGGAAAAATCCTTGTTGCAACTGGTCTGGTCAATACGCCGCTTGCGTCCGAACTCCGTTTCGACAGGTTGAATCGAGACGCAGTTGGACTGGATACCGCAGTCGCCGCAACCTTCACATACCAGCTCGTTGATAATTACCCGCTTGTCGGGATCGGGAAACGTTCCGCGTTTGCGGCGCCTGCGTTTTTCAGCGGCACATGTCTGGTCATAGAGCAGCACGGTGACGCCGTCGATTTCGCGCAACTCGCGCTGGATCATGTCGAGATCGTCACGGTGGTTGATCGTCACATTCTCGGGAAATTCGGCAACGCCTGCATATTTATCCGGTTCATCAGTCACGACCGCGATGCGCTCGACACCTTCCGCACGTACCTGCCGGGCGATGGCATCGACTTTCAGTGACCCTTCATGGGGCTGGCCCCCGGTCATGGCAACCGCGTCATTGTAGAGAATTTTGTAGGTGATGTTGACGCCGCTGGCGATGGCTGCCCGGATCGCAAGCGATCCAGAGTGATTATACGTGCCGTCGCCGAGATTCTGGAACATGTGCTTGCGTTTTGAAAACGGTGCCTGGCCTATCCACTGCACGCCCTCGCCACCCATCGCGGTAAACCCGACCGTGGCGCGGTCCATCCAGACCGCCATGAAATGGCAACCGATACCCGCCCCTGCCATTGAACCCTCGGGCACCTTGGTCGACGTATTATGCGGACAACCGGAACAGAAATAGGGTGCCCTCGTGGCGACATCCTTGGTGTCCGCCAGCATCGCCTGAAACTGCCGCAGCCTTTTGACGTGGTGCGATATCTCCTCGGACTTGCCGATAACCTTGAGGATGCGCTCACCGATTGCAATTGCGATGTCGTTGGGATCAAGCGCTCCCTTGGCCGGGAACAGCCAGTCACGCCGTTCATCGAGCTTTCCGATGACCGTCGGCTGCATCGCGGTTCCATAAAGGTCTTCGCGCACCTGCACTTCGATAAGAGAACGCTTCTCTTCAACGACAATGATCATCTCGAGGCCGCGAGCGAAATCCTTGATGTGCTCGATATCAAGCGGCCAGGGACAGGCAACCTTGAACAGGCGCACGCCCAGTTGGTTGGCGCGCTTTTCGTCAACCCCGATATCGTCCAGCGCCTGACGGACATCCAGGTAACTCTTGCCGACTGTAATGATGCCGATCTTCGGCTTACGCCCACCGGAATAGACGATGCGATTGAGTCCATTGGCACGAATAAATGCAGCAGCGGCAGCACGCTTGTGCTCATGAAGGCGTTCTTCCTGACCGAGCTGGTTCATTTCGTGACGGATGTTCAGTCCACCGGGAGGCATGTCGAATTCGGGCAGCGTGATATTTATCCGGTCAAGGGAAACATCAACCGAAGCGGTCGATTCGATATTGTCTTTGACGCATTTGATGGCCGCCCATGTGCCCGCAAAACGCGACATCGCGTAACCGTAGAGCCCGTACTCTATCAGTTCCTGAACCCCGGCGGGATTGAGGATCGGGATCATCGTGTCGACAAACAGGAACTCGGTGGCGTGCGCAACGGTTGACGATTCGGCGGTGTGATCGTCGCCCATCAGCGCCAGCACGCCGCCGTTTTTGGAAGACCCGGCAAGATTTGCGTGACGGAAAACATCACCCGAGCGGTCTACGCCCGGCCCCTTGCCATACCAAACCGAAAATACGCCGTCATAGCGGCCTTCGCCCAAAAGTTCAGTCTGCTGTGATCCCCAGCACGCCGTCGCCGCATGTTCCTCATTCAGGCCCGGCTGAAAAACTATGTCGGATTTCGCAAACAATTTCTGCGCTTTCCAGAATTGCTGGTCCAGTGCGCCCAGCGGTGATCCGCGATATCCTGATATGAACCCGGCGGTGGACAGGCCCGCGCGCCGGTCCAGTTCACGCTGCATCAGCAGCATGCGTACGATCGCCTGTGCCCCGGTAACATATATGCGCTCCTTGCCCAGATCATATCGGTCATTGAGCGTTACCTGATGTAGCGTCATGCGTAGCGTCCTCCGGACAATGGCACCAAATGGCCTTATTATCTATTCTTCCGCCGACTGTTACGGGCGCGAGCACCCGCGTCAACACTATCATTGTAATAAAACCACAGGGTAATTGTGTTGCGAATTCCGGACCTCACCAGAACTTATCTGGCGTCTGCGCGGTTCCCCGCGAAATGAGCAGATGTGGCGGCACCGGAGATGGGGACCCACCACAAGGGCCGTGACCTGAAAGTTTGCACTGACACCCGGCGCCGGATTGATTCACCAACGCGACCTGCTATGGAATGGGCGTGGCAAAATACCAGGAACAGGCATCGGCCATGACGCTTCACACGGTCGTGGCGATACGCCCGATTTAGTGACGGGGACGGCGATTTCCGTTCTCCGGAAGGTGGAGCCAAAGACGGATGGGAGGCTTCATGTCGGCATTGCTGGCATTGTCGCGGTTGATCGACCGGATCAACGAGACGATTGGGAAAAACGTGTCCTGGCTCATCCTGGTCGCGGTTCTGATCAGTGCCGGAAACGCCACCATCCGCAAGATATTCGACAT
>JAHEGF010000286.1 GCA_024645155.1 Phyllobacteriaceae bacterium
GGTCCGCACATGCCACTGGATACCGACACTGTGCTCGGCATGGCTGTTGCGAATGGAGTGGCCAAAGCTGCGCCCGATGATGTATTTGTCATGCCGCCGGTTCCTTATGGATTCAATGAGCACCACAAGGACTTTCCGGGGGTCATTTGGATCCAGCCCGAAACCTTGATCGCTTTTGTGACCGATATCACAAAGTCACTGGCACATCACGGTTTCCGTCGGATATTGCTCCTCAACTCGCATGGTTCAAATCATCCCGTATTGGATCTGGCTGCGCGAAAAACGGTGATCGACTGCGGCATTATCTGCGTCTCGGCTTCGTATTGGAATTTGTGCGCCGACCAGATCAACGAACACCGCAAGTCCAAGATTGGCGGTATTGCCCATGCAGGCGAGTTCGAGGCGGCGATGTACAAGTACCTGCATCCCGACCTGGTGCATCTTGAGAAGGCCGAAACGCAGAACCTTCACGATCCCGGAAGCCGCTTCTTTAATCTTGACCTCGCCAAGGGTGGCGGTAAGGCGATGCTGATGCGCTGGTGGTCAGAAGTCTCCCCGGACGGCACCATGGGCGATCCGACGGTGGCGGATGCCGAAACAGGAAGGAAATTTCTGACCGCAGCGATTGAGGAAACAGTGGGCCTGGTCCGTGAAATTTGCGCTCTGCCCATACTTAAACGCAAAGACCATCACTAGGACTGGATAGAGCCATGGATATCGAACTCATGCTCAAGGTCTACCCGTTCTTCCTAAAGGCGGCATGGGTTACGATCCAGCTTTCAGTTCTGACGACGATCCTCGGGCTGATCTGCGGCGCTCTGGGAGCGGCGGCGAAACTTTCGCGCCATTCGGTGTTGCGGATCATTGGCGCTTCCTATGTCAGCCTTTTTCGGGGTACGCCCGCGCTGATCCAACTATTCCTGCTGTATTTCGGCGGGCCGCAGGTGGGAATTCAACTCGACGCATTCGAGGCCGGCGTCATCGGACTTGGCATCAATATCGGCGCTTACATGACAGAAACCATCCGTGGCGGAATCATTGCCGTCGACAAGGGGCAAACCGAGGCTGCTCGTACATTGGGGTTGAGCCGCTTTCAGACGATGACACGTGTGGTGCTGCCACAGGCAGCCCGGTTGATAATCCGCCCGCTGGGCGTGAATATCAACGCGCTGATCAAGGGCACGGCCCTGGTCGCTGCCATATCCGTGATCGAACTGACCTACACCGCACAGCGCTACATCGGTTCAACTTACAAGCCGTTTGAAATGTTCCTGCTGTCCGGCGCACTTTACATGATCATTATCTACACGACCGGCCGCGGAATTGCCTGGCTCGACCGAAAGGCCCGGATAGCATGACCATTTACCGGACAAGGGAATGCCGCCATGGGGCTTGATTTTACAGTCGTTCCGGAATTCCTCGACGTGATCCTGCTTGGTGGACTGTGGACAATTGCCATTACCGTCTGCTCTGCACTCCTGAGCTTCTTTGGCGGAATAATATTTGCTGTAGTTGCGCTTTACGCGCCGGCAGTGATCCGCTTGCCGTTCCGGTTGTTCGAGTGGATGTTCATGGGAACGCCGCTGCTGCTCCAGTTGTTCCTCATCTATTTCGGCCTGGTGCAGGTCGGCATCGACCTGCCTGCTTTTGTGGCCGGCGTCATCGGGCTTGGCCTACATTTCGCCGTCTACAATTCGGAATTGATCCAGGCCGCGATCCTGGCGGTTGACAAGGGCCAGATGGAAGCCGCGCGCACACTCGGCCTGAGCCGGGGTCAAGCGCTGCGCAAGGTGGTCATCCCGCAGGCCGTGCGGGACGTAATTCCGCCAATAGGCAACAACATGGTAGCGCTGTTGAAGGATTCCGCGTTGGTATCCGTCATCGGGGTTACTGAACTGACGTTATCGGCACAATTGGCCATCGGCCGCACCTATCGTCCGTTCGAGTTCTACCTTGTTGCAGCGCTTGTCTACTACATCATCAATCTCGGGATGGAGTTCGTCCTGAGACGCATTGAGCGGCGCGTGCAGGCTGCCCGTTGATACTTGCCGATGGAGGCGAAAAAATGAAGGACGCTAAACCCTTTCTGGACATCCGCCATGCACAGAAAAGCTATGGCAGCCTCGAGGTGCTCAAGGACATTTCTCTTCAAGTCCAACGTGGACAGATCGTCGCCATCATCGGCCCGTCCGGTTCGGGCAAGAGTACGCTGCTGCGAGCTATCAACGATCTTGATCCTCTGACCGGTGGGGAAGTCTGGCTGGAAGACACGCAGGTCAACAAGAACCTGCCATACCGACAATATGAAAAACACATCAACAAGGTGCGCCAGGACATCGGCATGGTGTTCCAGCACTTCAACCTTTTCCCGCATCTCACGGTTCGTGGCAATATCACACTCGTGCCGAAAATGCTGAAGGGCCTATCCGAAGATGAGGCTAACAATTTGGCCGTCGAGCAGCTCGGGCGCGTCGGGCTGATCGACCGGATCGACTACTACCCATCGCAATTGTCAGGAGGCCAGAAGCAGCGTGTCGCCATCGCCCGTGCACTTGCCATGAAGCCAAAAGTCATGCTGTTCGACGAGGCGACATCCGCGCTTGATCCCGAGCTTGTGGAGGAGGTCAACCAAGTCATGAAGAAGCTTGCCGAAGAGCATATGACAATGGTGATCGTCACCCACGAAATGGGATTTGCAGAATCGGTTTGCGACCGGGTCTTGTTCATGGATCAGGGTGTCGTCGTTGAAGAGGGACCGCCGGATGTCATATTCCGCAATCCGGCAAATGAACGAACCCGAAATTTCCTGCGTAAACACCTCGAAGGTGTCCGGAGATAGTATTCAATGTCAAACTTGTTTTATCAGTCAAGGCAATCACGACCCTTCCTTGATCGCGGAGAAGGCATCTATCTCTACGATGTTTCCGGCAAGCGTTACATCGATGGCTCCTCGGGCGCGATGGTGTCCAATATCGGTCATTCAAATCCGCGGGTGCTGGCTGCCATGAAAGCCCAGATGGACAAGGCAACTTTCGGCTACCGTCTGCATTTCCGTACCGAACCTTCCGAACAGCTCGCCGCTAGAACGGCAGCCCTGATGCCGGACGGTCTCGATCGCGTATTTTTCGTCTCGGGCGGATCAGAGGCTGTGGAAAGCGCTATCAAGCTAGCACGGCAATATGCGGTGGCAACAGGCCAAGAAAGTCGCTGGAAAGTAATCTCGCGGTTTCCGTCCTATCACGGCTGCAGTTTGGGTGCGCTCGCGCTAACCGGCTACGATCCGCTGGTAAAGCCGTTCGAGCCGATGATGCGCAGCATGCCCAAAATTGTAGCGCCGGTATGCTATCTCGACCGTGACAATCTGGACGACAATGAACGTGGCCTGAAATATGCCGATCTGTTGCACGAGGAAATCAAATCCCAGGGACCGGAAACGGTTCTGGCATTCATCATGGAACCGATTGGCGGCGCATCAACCGGCGCGCTCGTCGCTCCCGACAGCTACTACGGGCGTATCCGCGAGATCTGCGACGAGTTTGGGATCCTGCTGATATATGACGAGGTCATGTCGGGCGCGGGCCGGACTGGCAAGTTCCTCGCCGCAGAGCACTGGGGTATCACCCCGGACATCATTGCGCTCTCCAAGGGATTTGCTGCGGGATACGCGCCGCTCGGCGCGATGGTAGCCAGCAACGGAATTGTCGAGAAAATTCTCGATGCCGGCGGTTTCCAGCACGGCTTCACCTATGCCGGCAACCCCCTGGCCTGTTCTGCTGGCCTTGCAGTGCTCAATGAGATCGAGGGCCAGGGCCTGATTGGTAATTCAGCGCAAATGGGTGACGTCCTCAAGGGTCGTTTGCAGGGATTGATGCAAAGATTTCCCTTTATCGGCGATGTGCGCGGCAAGGGACTAATGCTCGCCTTCGAACTGGTCAGCGACCGGAACACCATGACGCCTCTGCAGCGTGGGCTGAACGCTTTCGACCGCCTCGTCGAGATAGCCTATGAGCGCGGCCTCATCATTTACTCCCGCCGCACACGCGGTGGCATTGAGGGCGATCATTTCCTGGTCTGTCCGCCGATGATCATCACTCCCGACCAGATTAATGAACTGATGGATATCCTGATCGCGGCGATCGACCAGTTTGCCGCCGAGGCCGGACTTGAACGAGATCACGCCGCATGACTTCAACTGTGCGCATATATCATGGCACTGTGAAGGAAGCCGCTGCAATTGCAACAATGCTTGCCCGA
>JAHEGF010000287.1 GCA_024645155.1 Phyllobacteriaceae bacterium
GGACAATGAAACCATTCGGGCAAGACTTGAGAACTGCGATGCGGCTGTCATCATCAAGGTCGGCCGCCATTTTCAACGCATCTGCGAATTGCTGTCGCAAATGGAGTTGACCGGCCAGGCTGCTTATGCGGAACGGATTTCCCTACCGGAACAGAAATTGCTGCCTCTTGCGAGTGCCAGAACCGGTTCGGCGCCGTATTTTTCGCTCATCCTGGTCTACAAGGGTGCCGAGGAATGGGTTGCGGGCCTGGAAATTGCCGTGGAGCACGCATAATGAAGCCTGCTGTGATCCTGTTCTCTGCTGCATCGGTTTCCGTTGGTGAGAAGATCGCCGGTGCAACCGGCGGTTCGGTCCACGCAATAAGGGGCCGGATTGACACGGCCGATGCCCAAGTCGATTCCGCCGTTACCCATATCCGCGACCTCTTCCAAGCCGGAACGCCGATCATTGCAGTAATGGCGGCTGGAGCCCTGATCCGCATTCTCGCTCCGGTTTTGAACGACAAGAAGAATGAACCGCCGGTGATTGCGGTGTCCGAAAATGGCAAGTCGATTGTCCCGCTGCTCGGCGGACATCACGGCGCCAATGACCTTGCGCGGCTGATCGCCGGTGTTCTGGGCGGGCATTCCGCCGTGACCACAGCAGGCGACCTCCGCTTCGGGATTGCACTCGATGAGCCGCCGCAGGGCCATATTCTGGCAAATCCGCAAAACGCGAAATCCGTCATGACGGCACTTCTCAATGGCGAAGCTGCCCATATTGAGGGTGATGCATCATGGCTGCAACAAAGTAACGTTCCGCGCTCGGATACCGGCGCGGTGAGGCTGATTGTGAGCGACAAGCCGGTCAAACCCGGTGCTCTTGACCTTGTCTACCACCCGAAAACATTAGCATTGGGCATCGGTTGCGAACGCGGATGCGATCCAGGCGATGTTCTGGTTCTTGCTCGTTCAGCACTGGCGAAGGGAGGATTTTGCGAGCAATCGGTCGCGGTCGTGGTCTCGCTAGATGTAAAAGCCGATGAACCGGCGATCCATCATGTCGCGGCGCATTTCAGGTGCCCGGCGCGGTTTTTTGAAGCCCCTGTCCTTGAGGCCGAAACGCCGCGGCTGCAAAATCCATCCGAAGCAGTCTTCGCCGAAGTCGGTTGCCACGGAGTTGCAGAAGGCGCGGCACTGGCTGCCGTCGGACAGGGTGGCGAACTTGTCGTTGCAAAGCTCAAATCGGCGCGGGCGACCGCAGCAGTTGCGCGTTCGCAAGCGCCTTTGCTGGAGACCGGGCTTGCGGGACTGGCGCGGGGCAACCTGTTCGTGATCGGCCTCGGCCCCGGACAGGAAGATTGGCGCTCCCCCGAAGCAAGCCGGCTTGTCGGCAAGGCAACAGACCTGGTCGGTTACTCGCTTTATCTCGATCTGCTCGGTCCGGCGGCGGCTGGCAAGGTCCGCCATGACTTCGGCCTGGGCGATGAGGAGGAGCGCGTGCGCCGTGCCATGGAACTGGCGGGCGAGGGCCGCGATGTCGCCTTGGTATGCTCGGGCGACGCGGGGATCTATGCCATGGCGACACTGGTCTTCGAACTGCTCGACAGGCGCGGTGTATCTGCTGCGGCACAGCGGGTCGGCATCACCGTTTCTCCTGGCATCTCTGCTTTGCAAGCTGCCGCAGCGCGCGCAGGTGCGCCGCTCGGCCACGATTTTTGCACGATCTCGCTGTCGGACCTGCTGACGCCATGGGACGCTATCAAGACCCGCGTCAAGGCAGCCGCCGAAGGCGACTTCGTCATCGCCTTCTACAACCCGGTATCGCGAAAACGACGCACGCAGCTGGCCCATGCGCGCGATGTGCTTCTGCATCACAGGCCTCCCGACACGCCGGTTGTGCTTGCGACCAATCTTGGCCGAGATGGCGAAACAGTGCGCGTTGTGCCGTTGGTTGACCTGAATATCGACGACGTTGACATGCTCACTGTGGTTATTGCCGGATCGTCGCAGAGCCGCGTAGTCAAAACCGGCGATGGCAAATGCTGGACTTACACACCGCGCGGCTATTCGGCAAAAGCGGGAAGCGCAATGAACAAGGATGCCGCCGAATGACAGTCTATTTCATCGGTGCCGGGCCCGGTGCTCCCGATCTGATAACCGTGCGCGGGCTGAAGCTGATCGAGCGCTGTCAGGTTTGCCTTTACGCAGGCTCCCTGGTGCCCGAGGAAATTGTGGCGGCGGCTCCCGTTGATGCATTGGTGATGGATACCGCACCGATGCATCTGGATGCGATCATCGATGAAATGGCCAAGGCTGACAAATCAGGCCAGGACGTGGCGCGCGTACATTCGGATGATCCGTCGATTTATGGGGCTATCGCCGAACAGATGCGCCGTCTTGACGCTCTCGGGATCAGTTATGAAGTGGTGCCCGGCGTTCCTGCCTTTGCCGCTGCTGCGGCCCGGCTAAATACCGAACTGACATTACCGGAGATCGCCCAGACCATCATCATAACCCGCACGGGCATGAAGGCATCGGTCATGCCGGATGGCGAAGCCCTGGAAGTGCTCGGGCAATCCGGCGCCACGCTTGCCATCCATTTGTCGATCCGCAACCTTTCCTATGTGCGCGAAGCACTTGAACCTTATTACGGGGCCGACTGCCCGGTGGTCATTGCGTACCGCGCAACGTGGCCGGACGAGCTTTATATCCGCTCCACACTTGCCGGGATGAGGGAAGATGTCCGGGCGGCCAAGATCACACGCACAGCGCTGATTTTTGTCGGACCGGTTTTCGGCGATACAAATTTCCGCGATTCAGACCTCTACAATCCAGATTACAGCCATGTTTTGCGCAATCGCGGGAAGAAAAAGACCATGTCAGGGTGAGAAGGCCGCGTCTATGAATTCCATAACCTCATCGGGGGTGGCAAGATGCGGCGGCGCTGGAGGCGGAGGCCGGGCGATCATGATGACCCGGATACCGAGCTCCGTTGCTGCCGCAACCTTCGCAAATCCCTTGTCGCCGCCGGAATTGCGGCAAACCAGCTGGGTGATGCGATGGGCTGAAAGCATTGCTTTTTCGGCCGCGAGCAACCCATCGGGAATACCGGTTATGACTTTGCAATTGGCAAATGGCGGGTGGTCCGGGCGGTCAACCATGCGGGCGATGAATGTTGCGTCATCCCGCTCCGCAAATACGTCGATATGTTGCGCGCCCAGTGCGAGGAAAACACGCGAACCGGCCGCTATAGAATCCCGTGCTTCTTCAAGATTCCCCACCTCCTTCCAGTCATCCTTGCCATCGCGAGTCCATGGTGGCCGCACCAGCGCAACGCGTGCGACGCCGTTGTTTTTTGCCGCAGCCGCTGCATTGGCCGATATTTGGACCGCAAACGGGTGGGTAGCGTCGACGACAAGCACAACATTTTCGCGCCTGATCAAGGAAGCCATGCCTTCCACGCCGCCAAAGCCGCCAATACGCACGGTGCCTGACAGTGTGCGAGGTTCTATTGTCCGGCCTGCGAGGCTGGATATGACACGAAGGCGGCCATCAGTCACAAGAAGATCGGCTAACTGGCGCGCTTCGGCGGTTCCTGCCAGCAGAAGGACTGCCTTGTCAGTGCCGGGCGAGGCAGCGGCCAGCGCGGTCCGCAACAATAATTTCGACATCAACCGGTGCGCCTTTCAAAATCGCAAGTGCCGTGCGGTGGGCACGCTTGGCAATCGCCGCCGCCAGATCAACACCGTTTTCGCGACTCGTTTCAAGTACTTCCTGGGCAGTATTGGCATCCAGAATCTGTTGCTTGAAGTTTTGATTCAAGCCGGTCTCACTCGCACAGGTCCACAAGAATGCCTTATCGACCTGACTGCGCGCAGAATGCAAATCCATGGCGCCCTGTGCAAGCTTGGTCAGTTTTGCAAATCCCCCGGCGACGGTGATGCGCGCGACCGGATGTTCGCGCAGGTATTTCAGAACGCCGCCAGCAAAGTCACCCATGTCGATCAGCGCAAAATCGGGCAAATTGTAGATCGCCTGCGCCGCCGCTTCGGATGCAGAACCCGTGGCCGCAATGACATGATCAAGACCAGCGGCTCGTGCCACATCTATGCCGCGATGGATGGAGTGAATCCACGACGAGCAGGAGAACGGATGGACCACGCCTGTGGTTCCCAGAATCGAAAGACCGCCGATAATGCCGAGGCGGGGATTCCAGGTTTTCTTCGCAATCTCTTCGCCGCCCGGGATGGAGACAGTTACCGCG
>JAHEGF010000288.1 GCA_024645155.1 Phyllobacteriaceae bacterium
GCCGCGGATCATGACCGGATTGACGGTTTCGAATTCCTCGACAAGGTCATCGATATCGACCAGTCGCCGATCGGCCGTACACCGCGCTCAAATCCGGCGACCTATACCGGTGCATTCACACCGATCCGCGATTGGTTTGCCGGATTGCCCGAGGCAAAGGCGCGCGGTTATGCACCAGGGCGGTTTTCGTTCAACGTCAAGGGCGGGCGCTGCGAGGCGTGCCAGGGCGACGGCGTCATCAAGATAGAGATGCATTTTTTGCCCGATGTATATGTCACCTGCGACGTTTGTCATGGCAAGCGCTATAACCGTGAAACACTGGAAGTGACATTCAAGGGAAAGTCGATCGCCGACGTGCTCGATATGACCGTCGAAGAAGGATGCGAGTTCTTCTCGGCGGTACCCGCAGTTCGTGACAAGATGCTGACACTCGCCAAGGTCGGTCTTGGCTATATCCATATCGGCCAACAGGCGACCACCCTTTCTGGTGGCGAGGCGCAACGCATCAAGCTTGCAAAGGAACTGTCTCGAAAGGCAACCGGGCGAACGCTCTATATCCTCGATGAGCCGACAACAGGTTTGCATTTCCACGATGTCAAGAAGCTGCTCGAGGTGCTGCATGAACTGGTCGACCAGGGCAACACCGTTGCGGTCATCGAGCACAATCTCGAAGTGATCAAGACGGCAGACTGGATCCTTGATCTCGGTCCGGAAGGTGGCGATGGCGGCGGCGAACTGGTGGCCCAGGGCCGCCCTGAAGACATCGCCGACGTGCCGCGCAGCTACACCGGCCAGTATCTCAGGGAATTGCTGGCCAGGCGCCCGGCCAGAAACAAGGCCGAGGCCGCGGAGTAATCTCCCGCATCGCTACCAATGGGTGGTGGCATAGCCGGAACTGCCAAGCCGTTTTCGGTGACGGCTTTGCGATCACGGTCGTATTTCATGCCCCGAATTTAACATTGAGGCTTGCTGCAATCGCGTTGTGCCTTCCGGTATAAGATTTCCGGTTTCTTCATCGGTTTTTGATCGAAATCAACAATTCGGCGGCAAATTATTGAGATTTTTCTTTTGTGTTCAACCGGGGGACAGATGAAAGGAAATGGCCATGGCCGAAGATAAACCTGCCAAACAGCCTGCTCTGTGGTCCGGAAGTCCGTTCGGCGACTTTCGCAAGCAGATGGACGATTTGGTCGAAAGCTTTTTTGGAAGTTCCGAAGGCAAGGGAATGGCCGGTTTTCCGGGATTTACCGGTAACGGCGCCCTGTCGCCGGCAATCGACATTTCTGAGAACGACGACCACTTGACAATGACGGCGGAATTGCCGGGCATGAGCGAAGATGACGTGGAACTTGTCGTCCGCGACGGGGTTTTGACCCTGAAGGGCGAGAAGAAATTCGAGCAGAAGCAGGAGAAAGAAGACACCCATGTCATGGAGCGCAGATACGGGTCGTTTCAGCGTGTCATGACGCTTCCCGACCGGGTCGATGAAGCCAAGATCAAAGCCAGGTTCGACAAGGGTGTCCTTACCGTCACCATGCCCAAAAAGGCCGAAGCCAAAGCCGCAGCGCGCAAGATCGCGATCGGCTGAAAATCAGCCACGCGAGGCGGCGCTCTTGCTGCCTCGCTTTTTTCCCTTGCCGTCGACTGATGCAAGAAATGTCTCGACCAGGTCGCTGACGAAATCAGGCTGCTCGATTGTCGATGAATGCCCGGCATTCGGGATGTGTTCCAGAACAGCGCCCTTGATCGCACCGGCCATCCGTTCCGATTTTTCCGCGACGGTGGCGACGTCCTCATCGCCAACGGCAACAAGCGTCGGGCAGGTGATGGCGCCAAGTTCGTCAAACACGCCCTTGCGCTCGATTACACCCTTGACAGCGCGCGTAATGCCGATCCGGTGATTGCCGACAATATGTCTGCTCCATTCCTTGCGATCGGCAGCACGGGCCGGATCGTTCATGAATGTGGTCCCGAACATGATTGGCATGACCTGTTTGATGACCAGGCCAAGACCGAACCAACGGGCGATGAAATTGAGGCGGCGGTATTTCGGCACATTTTCGGCCGGTTCCGGGTCGGCACTTGTTTCGAGCAGTACAAGCGACCTGATCAGCTCCGGATGCCGTGCTGCCAGGCGCATTCCGACAAAACCGCCCATCGACAATCCGACAAAGTGGCAGGGACCGGCATCAAGTTTTTCAATCAGGGCAGCCGCGTCACTGGTGAGTGTGTCCATGTCGTAACCGTCGCCGGTCACTTCGCTACGGCCCTGCCCGCGGTGATCATAACTGATACAGCGGTACCGGTCCTTCAGCCGCGATATCTGCGCGCTGAACATCTCCCCCGACATCAAAAGTCCATGGGAAAATACGATTGGGGTACCCTGACCCGCGTCGGTGTGGGAAATATTCACGCCGTTGATTTCCATTGACGGCATTTCATTTGTCCACTGGTGCGCTACTGCACCGATTTTCTGATTGCGCAGGCGACAACATCGGTTTCTGCGCTGCTGCCTTGCAGGTTTCCCGGTCCCATCGCTATTGACACCAGTCTGCTGCGCGGCGCACCCGCCCGATTTCCCACTCGTTGTTCAGTGCTTCCTCGGAACATCGTGCTGCCTGGCGTGCATAATCACAGATCGCATCCTGATATTCCGGTGGTGCAGACCGTGCCAGGGTACATAGCGAATGCTGTAACCGCTCGGCAACCTCGATCTGTCCTGCGCCATCCCTGCCAATCTGGGCAAAGGCAGCCCGGATGAACGTTTCGGGTGCGATTACCGGCATTCTCACCCGCGGTTCGGCGTCGGCGGGTTCGGCGCGCGAGGACTCTTCAAATGCCTTTGCAAATACCCTGTTCAACGCATCGAGAACATCGATCGCGGTCCCAGGGTCGTTGACACCGGGCGACAATGCACGGTCCGCGATTTCTGCCAAAAGGCGTAGCGAAAGCTCCGGATCCTGCGCAGGATCGCGGTTGTAGCCGATGACGAAACAGTTCCGCACCGACCGGACAAATGCCTTGTCGGGATCACTGCCGCTCACATAACAAAGCACATCCTTCGGACCGACCGGGTCGCCGGCAATGAGCGCAATATCGATTTCCACATCACAATCGCGCGCCAGTGTGACCAGTTGAGTAACGCTCAGCGTCTTGACAACACCGCCTTCGCCCGCCGTGATCGGATGACCCTTATTGTCGTGTACCACCTCCGGCGCCACTGGCGTAGCCTGGTTCACGGGCCGGGAAAGATAGTCGATCAACGATTTTTCCGCCGTACTGGCGACACGCAGCAGAGTGTGGCGCATTTGTCCCAACTGGGTGACATGATCGATCCAGTACACGAAAGTGCCCACAACCCAGACAAAAATGCCAAGCGTCACCACCAGCATCACTGCCCGTCCGGTCTGGCCATAGAGATTCTCGTTGAGACCGATGACGCCGACAACCGCAAAAATGAAGGCGCCGAGGAAACTGGACAGTGCCTGTTTGGTCGAACTGTCGGCAACCATGATTTCGAATGCGCGCGGCGTCGTCGCCCTGATCGCCGATGCATAGGCGGCGTTCATGACGGATACTGCAAATATCGTCACCGCCAGCATGCTGGAGGCGATAATGCCTAATAGGTCCGCGATGGTTTCCTGCGAAACATCGTAGAAGTAAAATCTGCCAAGTATATTGTCTGAAATGGTTGCCAACCAGACCACTCCGGTGGCCGCAATGCAGTATAGCGCCGGCCTGATCCACAGGCTCCTGCTGATCAGCCGCCATATTTCCTTGAATTGTGCCCGCGGTATCAAGCCATATCCTCGATAATGCGCGTCATCACCGATATTAGCATTCTGGCGATATCTTCAGCCATGGCCCCGGCCCCGGCAAGTTTTCCTGCTTCGCCGTGAATCCAGACAGCCGCACAGGACGCCTCGAATGCCGGCATGCCCTGCGCCAGCAAGCCCGTGATTATACCGGCAAGTACATCGCCCGAGCCCGCAGTCGCAAGTGTTGGCGTGGCATTGCTGTTTATTGCCGATCGCGCACCCGGTTCTGCAATCACCGTATCCGCGCCTTTCAACACAATGATCGCGCCTGATCGACTGGCCGCCTCACCTGCCCGCTCGAGTTTGGACAAATCGGCATTTCCGGCAAGATCGGGAAAAAGACGAGCAAACTCGCCTTGATGTGGCGTCAGGACAACCGGTATTGATGCCGATAAGATCCTGGCAAACAGCACGT
>JAHEGF010000289.1 GCA_024645155.1 Phyllobacteriaceae bacterium
TTTGAACGGAAGCAGCAGCGGCACCGACGCTAGCACTTCGCTGCCGCCGGATGTTCAGCCGGTCGAAGTATCCGGCGACGTCAGCCAGCAACCCCCGCCAGCATATGCGCCTTCTGCCGGATCTGCAGCAACAGCCGCATCGGTGGTAGCAGATATTGAGAACAATGCGCTTCTGATTTCTACTACCGCGCGCGAATATGAGCGCATTGAGCGTATCCTGCAGCAGCTCGACGTTCTGCCGACCCAGGTTCTGCTTGAAGCAGTGATCGCCGAAGTATCATTAAATGATGAACTGAAATTCGGTGTGCGCTGGTTCTTCGAGAGCGGCAACTTCAAAATCCGCTTGAGCGACCTGGCATCCGGATTTGTCGGTCCGAGTTTCCCCGGCCTCGGCTGGACCTATGCCACCGACAATATCCAGGTGACGCTGAACGCGCTCAACAGCGTAACCGACGTAAAAGTGATCTCGTCTCCGAACCTGATGGCATTGAACAACCAGAAGGCGGTTTTGCAGATTGGTGATCAGGTGCCGATTGTTACTCAGACTTCAACAAGCACCGTTGGGGAGAATGCGCCGGTAATCAACCAGATCGAGTTGAAGGATACCGGCGTGATCCTGGCGATGACACCACGGGTCAACAGTTCGGGCCGCATCCTGCTGGATATCGAGCAGGAGGTAAGCAACGTGGTGCAAACCACCAGCTCGGGGATAGATTCACCGACAATCCAGCAGCGCAAGGTCTCCACACGCGTCGCTGTCAATGACGGAGAGGCGCTTGCGCTCGGGGGATTGATTCAGGAGCGCAAGACTATAAACCGCAGCCAGGTTCCAATCCTTGGCGACATTCCTGTTTTGGGTAATGCCTTCAGAGACAAGACTGACGGAATAAGCCGTACTGAACTCATCATCTTCATTCGTCCCCGTGTTATTCGCAATGTTCAGGAAGCGCGTTCCGTGACTGACGAATTCCGTAGGAAGCTCGATTTCGGAGACAAGAGCTTTGAGCAGAAAGCCAAGAAAAACCTGCGCCGGCTGGAGTAGTAGCTATGACCGGTCTTACCACGGTTGATATCGGATTTGGCTTGGTAATGGCGGTGACCCTGGCTTTCATTGCGGTTTCGGATTTCCGAAGGCATATCATTCCCGATGCACTCAACGGGCTTCTCGCCGGCACGGGATTCGCATACCAGGCCTGGACATTGATGCGTTTACCCTTTGGCTCTGTCCTTTTCGCGATTTTGGTGTTTGCCGGCTTTTGGATGGTCCGTCTGGTATATGAACAACTCCGGCAATCCGTTGGCCTCGGCCTGGGTGATGTGAAAATGGCGGCTGCGGCGGCGTTGTGGTTTGATCCATGGAACCTGCCGCTGTTCATGATTATCACGTGCTGCAGCGCGCTCGTTTTCGTTTTGGTATTGACGATCCGCAGCGGCAGGCTGGAAATGGCACAAAGAATCCCCTTTGGTCCGTTTCTGGGCTCGGGGCTTTTTTTCACCTGGCTGCTTGAACGCAGTTCCGTAGCGACGTTCATTCCGGCCGGTATTTATTAGGGAGGCGAATTGCTTCGACATGATGTCCTTTTGCAAAAAGTCAAATGCGACGGCGAAAACAGACCGGCGAACAAGGAACGGTGAAGACGGTTTCACGCTTGTGGAATTGCTTGTCGTTCTGGCAATCATTGCGCTGGTCGCCACGCTGGCGGCCCCCCAGGTCCTGCGCTATCTGGGTTCCGCGCGATCGGATGCCGCCGTGGCGCAAATCAGAAATATCGAAAGCGCGCTTGAATTGTTCTACATTGATAACTTGCGCTACCCGACCAACGAGGAGGGGCTTTCGGTTCTTTCGGAGGCAACCCCTGATCTCCAGGCTCGCTGGAACGGCCCATACCTGAAAAATGCCGGCACCTTAAAGGATCCATGGGGCAAGGCCTATATTTACAATTACGCAGACAACAAGATCACCGTCATGTCATACGGGCGCGACGGCAAGCAGGATGGTGATGGTGAAGATCGCGACATTGCCAACAACTGATTTTACATGACAAAATGAACACGGTAACCGTTTTTCTCCGCTGTAATTGACGCGGGCTGCCGCAAGGCGCCGAAACTCAAGGAATGGAACCGATGGATTTGTTCGTCGCGAGACGGTTCGAAAAACGTTTTGTGCTTGCGCTACTGCTGGTTGCAGTAATTGTTGGGTTATTTTGGACCCAGTCGCGCTATCCGTCCCTCAACGAGAAGGCAATGATGAGCGGCGCCATACAACTGGAGGATCCGCTCAGTTTTGAGGCCTATATCGAAATCAAACCTGAGTATCCGATTTGGAAGAAAATCGTGTTCACGACCATTAACTGGGTCAAGACCAACAAGCAGGGCATGACATTCGGCGTGCTTTTCGGAGCGGCATTTCTGACATTGTTCAACTACATGAAGCGCCACAGCTTCGAGGGCAGGTTCTCCAATTCGTTGGCCGGGCTTGGCTTTGGCGCGCCACTCGGGGTATGCGTCAATTGCGCCGCTCCGATAGCAAAGGCGCTTTACACCGGAGGTGCGAGAGCCGAAGCGGCGTTGTCGGCGATGATCGCATCGCCCACCTTGAACATCATCGTGCTGACCATGTTGTTTTCAATCATGCCGTTCTACATGGCGGTCGTGAAAATCCTTTTCAGCATGGTCATCATATTGGCAGCCGTGCCGCTGATTTGCCGTTTCCTGCCGCAAAAACAGTTGCAGATCAGTACCGCTGCGCAAAAGGCAGCCAGGCTTCCATTACCCGCCGAACCGGACGAAGACGAGACAGTTGCCGTTGCAGTCACACGGTTTGTCCGCGATTTTGCAATGAACCTATGGTTCATCGTTAGCCGCACTGTCCCGCTGATGCTGGTCGCCGGATTTCTCGGTGCGGTTGTTGCGACACTTGTTCCCGTCCAATGGCTGGCCGATGCGAAATTCGGGTTTGTCAGCCTCGTTGGCGCGTCGCTGATCGGAACATTTCTACCCGTGCCAATCGGTTTTGATGTCGTGGCTTCGGGGGCCCTGTTGGGAAGTGGCCTGGATACCGGTTATGTAATGGCGCTGCTGTTTACCCTCGGCAGCTTCTCCGTCTATTCATACTTCATTGTGGCCGGAATGTTATCCGCGCGCGCGGCTTCCCTGCTCGGCGCGGTTGTTGTCACTTTTGGAATAATTTCAGGCGCCGGAGTTCACTATTATCACGCCTATAAAACGAAAATGGCCCTGGAGATACTGACCGGATTCGATCTGAATTTGGTAACCACCGCCCATGCCGGCGCCTTAGCGGATGTAACCATAACGGGTGGGGCACCGGGTAACGTGACCATTGACAAACGCAGCTTTGCCCCACGTTCGCCAGCCGCGGAAACGGCATTCACGCGCCTTGAAGCATGGAAGCTGGGTATCGACAAGCCGGTTGAGTTTTCATTTGCTGACATGTGGCCGCCCTTTTGGGAAGGACGCAGTCTGGCGGCGGGCGACTACGACAATGATGGTGACGTTGATCTGGTATCTGCATCGACGGAAAAGGGCCTCTATTTCTACGCGAATGACGGAACCGGCAAGTATTCCGCAATCGAGTTTCCGATCGGCAAGCTGACCGAACTGCCGGTATTCAACGCGGCTCTGGTAGACATTGACAATGATGGGTGGCTTGATTTGTTCGTGACCACTTACCAGCAGGGAAATTATGTTCTGGTAAATGATCGCGGAAGATTTGACGGTACCCGCATGAGGCCCGTCGTCAATCGCGAAGACGCCGTACTGACCCTGGCGGCGGCTTTCGCTGACATCGACCGTGACGGGGATCTTGATCTGGCATTGGGAAACTGGGCTGCCGGGTGGTACCGCCGGGTGCCCGGTGAGGAGGCACGCAACCGCATCGTTTTCAACGATGACGGCAAACTTACCGGCAAGCTGTTTTCCGACCTGCCCGGTATTCCTGGTGAGACCCTGAGCATCCTGTTTTCTGATGTGGACATGGACGGCGCGCTGGATTTGCTGGTTGCCAATGATTTCGAACAGCCGGATATTTTCTATTTCGGCGACGGCACCGGAAAGTTCCGCCAGATCCTCAGGCAGGACAACGTCATCCCGATGACGACGACAACCACGATGAGCGTCAAGACGGCCGACCTGCACAATGACGGCACGCCAGAAATATACCTTGCGCAGATTGCGGGTCGATCATCGGGAATTTCGAAAAAACTGAAACT
>JAHEGF010000290.1 GCA_024645155.1 Phyllobacteriaceae bacterium
ATCGTGGGATTGAGAAAACGCTCGGCGGCTTCTGCTGCCACGCCGCGCCCGGCCAAAACCCTGCACACAATGTCGGGCAGTCCGTGAAGTTGCGCCATTTGCAGGGCCGCATTGGCTGACGCAACAGACAGCCGGTCGCGCCACGCCATTCCCTTGGCGGAACGTTCGACGTCGAGGAAGAGCCTGTTGAGTGGCCGGGTCATGGCGCCACTATAACCGATCGCCCAGGCTGCGTCAGAACTTGTCCAGGTCCTGGTGCCGCGCCTTGATTTCGCGAACTGTTTTCGACGATGAGCGCATGACGATGGTGTGGGTCTGTATATAGTTGCGGGCAAACTTCACGCCGGAAAGCATGTTGCCATCCGTCACGCCGGTTGCCGCAAACAACACGTCGCCGCGCGCCATTTCGTTCATTGTGTAGACCTTGTCGGGATCTTCGATCCCCATTGTCTTCGCACGGTCCACCTTTTCGGCGGTGTTGAGCTGTAACCGGCCCTGCATCTGGCCACCGATACAACGCAATGCAGCCGCAGCGAGCACCCCTTCGGGCGCACCGCCAATTCCCATGTAGATATCGATCCCGGTCTCGTCCGGGTCGGTTGTGTGGATCACGCCTGCAACATCGCCGTCACCGATCAGCCGGATCGCCGCTCCGGTGGCGCGCACCTCTTCAATCATGCGCGCATGACGCGGGCGGTCCAGGATACAGGCGGTCAGTTCGCCGACGGGAACGCCCTTCGCCTTGGCCAATGCCGCAATATTGTCGGCCGCAGGCGCATCAATGTCGACAATTCCGGCAGGATAACCGGGGCCAATGGCTATCTTCTCCATGTAAACGTCTGGCGCGTAGAGCAGGCTGCCTTTTTCGGCAATAGCGATGACAGCCAGCGAATTGGGCAGGTTTTTGGCACAGATGGTCGTGCCCTCGAGCGGATCGAGTGCAATGTCGACATCCGGCCCCTCGCCTGTACCCACTTCCTCACCGATATAGAGCATCGGCGCTTCGTCGCGCTCGCCTTCGCCGATCACGACGGTTCCCTTGAACGGCAGGCAGTTCAATTCGGAACGCATTGCATCAACAGCCACCTGGTCGGCGGCTTTCTCGTCGCCGTGACCGCGCAAACGGGCTGCAGCAACGGCGGCACGTTCAGTAACCCGAACAAGCTCAAGAGTGAGGATCCGGTCGAGACCGGCGGTCGTACTTTTCACCATGAAAGTTCCCGCGCTTGAATATGAACCGCAACACGGATTATTCCGTGAAGCCACTTCGCCCCTTTTGTCAAAGAGGCAGGCAAGGAGCAAGACCCGGCTGCATTCCGATCAAAACCATCAACACAAACAATCGATTAAAAGGCCGAAATGAACGGCACTGGTGGATTTTCCGTGCGATATCAACCTGCGCGTTCAATTCGTATGACCTGCGGCTTGTCGACCAGATGACCGTCACTGGTAATTCCTTCAACCGCTTTGCGAACCGCCGATTCCGTCGTTTCGTGGGTCACCAGTATGACCGTCTTGTTGTCGTTTTGGTCGTCGGCCGATGTCGAATGCTGAACAATGGATTCCAGCGAAATGTTGTTGTCGGCCATGCGCCGGGCAATCGCTGCAAACACGCCAGTGCGGTCGTAAACAGTCAGGCGGATGAAATAGCCACCCTCATGGGACTTCATGCGCGCGCGCTTGTACGGTTTCAGGTCCTTGGCCGGCGTGCCAAATACAGGGCCGTGTTGGAAACCGGGCCGGCTTTTCGCAATATCGGCTATGTCGCCGATGACCGCCGAAGCCGTCGCATTGCCACCGGCGCCCGGACCGGAAAAAAGCAGTTCTCCCAGAATGTCGGTTTCGACCGCAACAGCGTTGAGGACGCCTGCAACCTGCGCAATGACCGATGAAAATGGAACCATTGTCGGGTGGACACGTTGTTCGATGCCGCTTTCGGTGCGTTGCGCCACACCCAGCAGCTTGATGCGGTACCCAAGCTCGCGGGCTGCACTGATATCGGCCTGCGTGATATTGGCAATCCCTTCGAGATACACGTCGTCAGGCGCAATCCGGGTGCCGAAAGCGATGCTCGTTAATATCGAAAGCTTGTGCGCCGTGTCGTGACCGCCAATGTCGAAGGTCGGATCGGCCTCGGCAAATCCGAGGCGCTGGGCGTCGGCCAGGCACTCCTCGAAGCTGATCCCCTCATCCTCCATTCTAGTGAGTATATAGTTGCAGGTCCCGTTCAATATTCCGTAGATGCGGGATATCGTGTTGGCCGAAAGCGACTCGCGCATCGGTTTGATGACAGGGATACCTCCGGCAACGGCGGCTTCGTAATTGAGCAGAACCCCGCGATCTTCGGCTATCTTGGCAAGATCAAAACCATGGCGCGCCAGCAAGGCCTTGTTGGCAGTCACGACATGGTGCCCAGCCTTCAGCGCCTTGGTGACACTGTCCAGCGCCACTCCGTCCTCGCCGCCGATCAATTCGACAAACACGTCGATCTCGTCTGAAACCGCCAGTGCTGACGCATCGTCAAACCACCGCATCCCTGAAAGTGCGATACCGCGGTCCCGGTTGCGGTCACGGGCCGATACGGCGGTTATCGTGATCGGCCGGCCACATTCGCGCTCCAGCATCTCCTTGCGGTCCGCAATTATCCTGACAACTGAAGCACCAACTGTCCCGAGACCGGCAATGCCAACATGTAAAGCCTCGGTCATGAAGTCGTCCCCATATACTTCGGAATTTTGTCAGCGGCGGGCGTTCAATGACACAACATTGTCCGGTTTGTCACCAGTAGCGGTCGCCAAAAATCGCTTGATGTTACGCGCGGCCTGACGAATCCGGTGTTCGTTTTCAACAAGCGCGATACGCACATAGTCGTCACCATGTTCGCCAAACCCGATGCCAGGCGCAACTGCCACATCGGCTTTTTCGACCAGCAACTTGGAAAACTCGAGCGACCCAAGCTCGCGAAACGGCTCTGGAATCGGTGCCCAGGCGAACATTGTTGCCGGCGGTGCAGGGACATCCCAGCCGGCACGCGAAAAACTCTCCACCAGCACGTCACGCCGCCGGTGATAGGTGTTGCGTACCTCGGTGATGTCGGATCCATCTCCGTTCAGTGCAAAAGCGGCAGCAACCTGGATCGGTGTGAAAGCGCCATAATCAAGATAGGACTTGACCCGAGCCAGCGCCGCGATCAGCCGTTCATTGCCGACCGCAAACCCCATGCGCCATCCGGGCATGGAAAACGATTTCGACATCGAGGTGAATTCCACTGTAACGTCGATTGCACCTGGGACCTGCAGGACCGAAGGTGGCGGATTACTGTCGAAATAGATCTCCGAATAGGCAAGATCCGACAGGATGATGATGTCGTGCTTGCGCGCAAACGCGACTACGTCCTTGTAAAAATCAAGCGTTGCGGTCATCGCCGTCGGATTGGAAGGGTAGTTGAGAATCAGGGCCAGCGGCTTTGGTATCGAATGGCGCACTGCGCGTTCCAGTGCCAGCAAGAACCCGTCATCGGGCGCCACCTGCATGGAGCGGATAACGCCGCCTGACATGATGAAGCCGAACGCATGAATCGGATAGGTCGGGTCCGGGCACAGCACGACATCGCCCGGCGCGGTCACCGCCTGCGCCATGTTGGCAAAGCCTTCCTTCGAACCGAGCGTTGCGACAATCTGCCGATCCGGGTCGAGCTTGACCCCGAATCTGCGTTGGTAATACCCCGCCTGCGCGCGGCGCAATCCAGGAATGCCGCGCGACGATGAATAGCGATGGGTGCGCGGATCGGCGACCACTTCGCACAATTTGTCGACAATCCTCTGCGGAGTAGGCAAATCAGGATTGCCCATGCCAAGATCGACAATATCAGCCCCGGCGGAACGGGCGGTGGCTTTCAGCCTGTTGACCTGTTCAAACACATAGGGCGGCAGCCTGCGGACTTTGTGGAATTCTTCCATGGTATTTCCGTCTCACATTTGTTGGTGCGGGCTATACATTTGTTTTTGTTTCCAGTCGAATACTTGTTTGCCGCACAACGCCGGAACGAAGCAGCTAATCCGCCTCGATCTCTTTCAGCGTCTCGTCAGCATGGGTACGGGCAAGTTCCCGCAATCGCCTGATCTCGGCAGGACTTCCGCCTCCGCTCTGGGCGGATTGGCTGGCTTTTGCTGCCCGCAATTCGGCCAATTGGGCTTCCTTGTCACTGTCGGTGAG
>JAHEGF010000001.1:0-11536 GCA_024645155.1 Phyllobacteriaceae bacterium
CGGAAACCAGGCCCTCGCGATCCATCAGCGCCGAACCGATGAAAGGTTTTTTCTTCGACAGCATCCAGTCGAGATGCAGATCACGGGCAGTTGTTCGTCCGTCGATTTCGGCACCAGTGACATGGCCCTTCTCGATCCGCAGAATGTCGAGCGCCTCCAGACCATACTGGACCATGCCGTCGGGCACCCCGGCTTTCAGGACCGCTTCCCAAACCCGTTCCGCGTATCCGGCACCGCAATAGACCTCGTAGGCGCGCTCGCCTGAAAATGACAGACGGCAAATCATCACCGGCACCCCGGCGATCTTGCCGTGAACAATTGCCATGAAGGGCAGCGTCTTGTTGTCGACCCTGGTGCCGCTGACGCAGCGCGATAATACATCACGGCTTTTCGGCCCGGCAATGGCCAGTCCCGCCCATTGGTCGGTGACCGAAGTCAGGTTGACACGCAAATCCGGCCAGAAAACATCGCGGCAATATTCCAGATGCTGCATGACTTTCCCGGCATTGGCAGTCGTGGTTGTCATCAGGAAATCGTCTTCACCTAGTCGCCACGTGGTGCCGTCATCAAGCACGATGCCGTCTTCACGAAGCATCAAACCATAGCGTGCCTTGCCGACAGGTAGCGTCGAGAAAAGGTTGGTGTAGACATGGTCGAGGAACCGGCCGGCATCAGGCCCCTGGACCGCAATCTTGCCGAGCGTCGAGACATCGACCGTGCCGACGCTCTTTCGAACCGCCCGGGCTTCACGTATACCGGCCTGGTGCACCGTCTCGCCGGGCTGGGCATAGGTTTCGGGCCGGTACCACAGGCCGACCGCAAACATCTTTGCATTGTTGCCGATGTGCCAGTCATGGAGGGGCGTGAACCGCTTAGGCTTGTATTCAGTGGAACGCTCACCGCTCAGCGCACCGATCGAAACAGGTGCATAGGGCGGGCGGAAGCGCGTTGTGCCGACCTCGGGTATAGGCAGGCCGCGGGTTTCGGCCATGATTGCCAGTCCGGCTAAGTTGGAAGTCTTTCCTTGGTCGGTTGCCATCCCGAGCGTGGTGTAGCGTTTGAGATGCTCGACCGACCTGAATCCCTCCTGATGGGCCAGGCGTATGTCGGCGGTGGTGACATCAAGCTGGAAATCGACGAATGACTTGCCCTTGCCGCCGGTTTCGATGCGCGGAGCCGGTGACGGGTCGAGTTCTGGGGCATCGATGACAAGCGCTAACGGTTTGGCCCGTGCACGACGCCCCGAAGCCGCCCGGCCGGCCCTGTCGCCGTCGCCCAGGCATTCGACCGTAGACATCTTGCCATTTGCCGACCCGGCAATCGCGCGCCCGGGGGTTTCGGGCTCGATAAGAAAAACCTGCAACGTTTCGTTCCAAACCGGTTTTCCGCCGGATTGGGTGGCCAGATTGATAACCGGAGTCCAGCCGCCGGACATCAAGAGGCAATCGGTTGCAATCTTCCGTGGTGCTCCGCTGGCTGGTGATAGCGGTGAAACTTCAATGGATTTCAGCGCCAGACGACCGCTCGTTTTGACTACCGAATAGCCGAGGTATAGCGGAATGCCAGCCTCGTTTGCCAGTGCAGATGCGTCTTCGCCGATCCGATCGCGGAGATCGATGATCGCGGCAACCGGGATACCGGCCTGTCGCAGACGGTATGCCGCCAGATACGCGCTGTCGTTGTTGGTAAACACCGTGACATTTTCGCCGGGGATTACCCCGAACTCGATGGCGTAACGCTGTCCGGCCGCCGCCAGCATGATGCCCGGCCTGTCGTTTCCGGGGAAGACGAGCGGGCGTTCATGACTGCCGGTGGCGATCACAGCATTTTTTGTCCGGATCGTCCAATGGCGGTGACGCGGTTCACCGGGACCAGGCGCTGGCTTATGGTCGCAGACATTTTCCACGGCAGCATAGGTGCTGCCATCATAGGCGCCCCACACCGTTGTGCGCCGCAGGATACGGACATTTTTCATCTCCGCGAGTTGTCCGGTCAGACCGGCAGCCCAGGCAGGCGCCGGAATGCCATCGATCATTTCGCCAGACCAGTTGGCCGAGCCGCCGGTGAGAGGATCGGTCTCGCACAATATGACCGTCTTTCCGCCGTCGGCTGCCGCTTTGGCAGCGGCAAGACCGGCGGGGCCGGAACCCGCAATCAGGACATCACAAAATGCGTTCATGTGCTCGTAACGGGCGCTGCCGGCATGACGGCTTGCACGGCCAAGGCCGGCGGCACGGCGAATGAATTTTTCGCATAGCATCCAGAATTTCGTGCCGCGGAGGGGTCCGATGGCCGGCCCCATGAACGTCTTGTAGTAGAAGCCGGCGGAAAACAGCGGTGCCAGCAGGCTGTTGACGGCACCGAAATCAATCGCCACGGACGGATAACGGTTCTGGCTTTCGGCAACCATGCCGTCGAATATCTCCACCATTGTCGCAGGCAGATTGGGCTCGCGCACACCATCGCGGAGGATCGTAACAAGTGCGTTGGGTTCTTCGATGCCTGCTGAAAGTATGCCGCGCGGCCGGTGGTATTTGAATGACCGGCCAAGGAGCCTTACGCCGTTTGCCATTAGTGCAGAGGCAAGCGTATCTCCCTTGCAGCCTGCATAACTGTCGCCGTCAAAGGTGAAGGTTACCGGCTGTGCGGTATCAACGCGGTGGGTAGAGCCGGATCTCGAACGGCTCATTTGCGCCCCCGGGACCGGATTGGCTGGTTTTTTACAGGCGGGCTCGGACGCACCATTACTGCTTCTGAAACCGCATGGGACAGCGTGTCACGTTCGATGCGCAGATGTGCCCGGCAGCCGCCCGAATGCTGCCAATGTTCGCGGTGCAGGCCGGCAGGGTTTTCACGGTCGTAGACATGGGCGTTCCAACTGCCGGTCTGTGCTGACAATTCGGGAAGGGCACGTGACGCATCGCCCTGGTAGGTGAATTCGGCAAGGTCGCGCAATCCGCAATGGGGACAATTGATACGCATGGTGTCCTAGTGCAACCGGGGCGTTGGGCCCTGGCCTTTCTCGTCAATCAGCATGCCGCGGTAAAAGCGGTCGAGGCCAAACGGTGCATTGATTGCATGGGGCTCGTCCTTTGCGATGGTCCAGGCAAAACACCAGCCTGACGCTGGCGTTGCCTTGAAGCCGCCGTAACACCAGCCGCAATTGAGATACATGCCATCAAGCGGCCCGATGGTGATGATCGGCGAACCATCCATCGACATGTCCATCACACCGCCCCAGGAGCGCAGCAGACGGATGCGGTCGAGGCCCGGAAACAGGGCCAGCAATTCACTCATCAAGTCGTGTATGACCGGAAGATTGCCGCGCTGCGCATAGCTGTTATAGCCGTCGAGATCGCTGCCGAACACCAGTCCGCCCTTGTCGGACTGCGACATGTAGAGATGTCCGCCACCAAATGTAACAACCGTATCGACAAACGGCTTGATGGATTCAGATACGAATGCCTGAAGGACATGGCTTTCGATCGGCAAACGGTCAATCCCGGCGAGCTTGAGCACACGGCTTGTCGATCCGGCGACTGCGACGGCGGTCTTGGCTGCGCGGATCTCCCCGCGTGACGTTTGCACTCCGGTGACACGGCCGCCGTCACGCAGGAAGCCGGTGACCTCGCAATTTTCGATGATATCGACGCCGTGGCGGTCGGCGCCACGGGCATAGCCCCAGGCAACAGCGTCATGGCGGGCGGTGCCGGCGCGCGGCTGCAACAGGCCGCCGACTACAGGAAAACGCTGGCTACCGCCAAGATCGAGGCCGGGCACAAAGCGGGCGATTTCATCGGGATAGAGCACCTTGCCATCGGCTCCTGAAAGGCGCATCGCGTTGCCGCGGCGAATATAGTCGTCGAGCTGGGCCGGTGAATGGGCAAGGTTGAGGATGCCGCGCTGCGAAAACATCACATTGTAGTTCAGTTCGTGCGACAGTGATTCCCACAATTTCATCGAATATTCATAGAAGCGGATATTTTGGGGCAGCAGGTAGTTCGAACGGACAATGGTTGTGTTGCGTCCGATGTTTCCCGAACCCAGGTAGCCCTTTTCAAGTACAGCTACATTCGTGATGCCATGATTGGCTGCAAGGTAATAGGCGGTTGCCAGGCCGTGGCCGCCGCCGCCGATGATGATGACGTCATAGGATGGTTTTGGCTCGGCCTTGCGCCAAGCCGGTTTCCACCCCCTGTTGCCGGTCAGCGTGTTTGTCAGCACCTTGAGTGCCGAATATTCCTTCATTTCCCTGGCTGCCCGTATTCCTGTCGTTCCTGACAATAGTGCCGGTACGAATGGTGTAAAGTGAGAGTTTCTTCGCGTCTGCCGTTTATTGCCCGGTTTCATTTGTCCCGCGCCTGATGTGGCGGCACGGTCTTTCTATTTCACGACCCATCCTCTAGGGTCGGGCTCCATCAATTAACGCGAAGTGACGCCCGACATGACGAGAAACCCAAGGAAATGCCTGACGAGTATGATTACTTCCCGGTTGAGGGTTTCGACGAAATAGTTCGACATCATGGCGATGCGTCTTTCGGGTGGAAAATGATTGCACAGACCGCTGCGTCGCAAGGTGTTGAAAACTGCAAGGTTTCCTGCCACCTTGTTCCTTGTCACTTCACAAATCTGCTCCCATCATTTCGCGCTAATCAATGGGTCCTGACCCTATTTCTTGCTAAAGAATCTTTGCCGGAGTTGCACTTGCCCGTGAATTCAAGACTGTCCCTTGCGATACGATGCATGATCCTGATGTTTTCAGTGATGATGGCAGGCACACTGCTTTCTCATGCGGCCTACGCACAAAGGCCGGAAAGCGTGGTCCTTGCGAAGCAAAAACCGCTGATTGCCGAATATATCACGACCGCCAATGCACTTGCTGCGTCGTTTGAGACAAGCAGTGACACGGACGAGGGCCTGGTAGAAATCCGAAACAAGCTCATTGCGCTGGAAGAGAAAATACTGGCAAGCGCCGTCGAATTCCGGCCGCGAATGAACGAGATCAACAGCCGGCTCGACCAACTCGGCGAACCGCCTGCCAGCGGTACAGTTGAAGAGCCCGAAGCGGTGACAGCGGAGCGCAACTTCCTGCTTGCCGAGAAAGCCGAAATAAATCAGCTCATCGGTGAGGCGGAATCCGCCTCTGTCAGGGTCAACAACCTGATCGAGGACATTGGCACTCGCCGCCGGGAACTGTTCGCGCAGGCGCTCTCAAAACGTTATGACATCAACGCCAGCGTGCTGATCAACGCTGCAAGCGAGTTTGGGCAGGAAGTGTCCGAGTTATGGCGGCGTGTTTCATCGTGGTTGCGGTTTATCGTGCGCTTCAAGCTGCAATCGGTGGTCGGGGCGACATTTATCGCGCTGGCGGCTGCGTTTCTGCTGATGATCGGCGGGCGAAAGATCGCGGCGTCAATGACGGCGAATGCTGGCGATATTGCTTCACCGACATTTCTCGAGCGCATATCGGTCGCATTCTGGGCGACGTTGCTACCGACGTTGGTATTGGGTGTTTTTGCCTATACGACATTGCAGCTTTACAAGGATTTCGGCCTGTTTCGCGATGATCTGGGAACAATCATCGTCTCGATTGTTGATGTGACAATCGTTGTCTATCTGGTGCACCGGCTTGCGCTTTTGATCCTTGCTCCATGGAATCCAGCGTGGCGTCTGGTGAAATTTGGCAATGAACCATCAAAACAGTTGTACTGGCTCGTCGTAGCAACTGCAGGTATAACCGGCCTTGATCTCATCATGAGCACGGTCAATGACGTTCTGTCTTCGCCGCTCAACCTGACTGTCGCGAAAACGCTGGTCGCAACGGTTATCGTGGCGGTTCTCATATTGATGATCGGCAATGCCAAACCCACGGAAGATGCCGACGGAAAGCGGAAGCCATGGCCGATGCCGGTACGTTACCTGCTTTACCTGATCGGCCTCGTGCCGCTTGCTGCCAGTTTTCTCGGTTACGTCGGATTGGCGCGCTTCGCGCTTCAGCAGATTGTGGTGACAGGCGCTGTCGTGGTGACGATGTATGTCGGATTTCTGGCGAGCCGTGAAATCGCTGCCGAAAATGCATTTCTGAGAACGTCAGAAGGACAATGGCTGAAAAAAAGGTTCAAGTATTCGGATACGACGATCGATCAGATCGGCGTTGCATCGGGAATTCTCACGAATTTCATCGTTTTGCTCATCGGGCTACCGCTGATCCTGTTGCAGTGGGGATTCCAATGGGGTGACATCCGCACCTGGGCCGTGAAAATCCTCAGCGGCGTACAGGTCGGTTCGATTACGATTTCGTTTTTCGGAATCCTGTCGGGTATTGCCATTTTCATCGTTGCCTTTGCTTTAATGCGCTGGTTTCAGCGCTGGCTTGACGGCACCGTCATGGCGCGTTCGAAAATGGATTCGGGGGTACGGAATTCAATCCGCACCGCCATCGGTTATGTCGGTTTTGTCGTCGCTGCCCTGTTTGGTGTTTCAGCGGCCGGTATCGAATTGCAGAACCTGGCGCTGATCGCTGGCGGGTTATCGCTCGGCATCGGTTTCGGCCTGCAAAACATCGTTTCCAACTTCGTGTCCGGGCTAATACTTCTGGCGGAACGTCCGTTCAAGGCGGGCGACTGGATCGTGGCCGGAAATGTGTCCGGTTTCGTAAAGAAAATCAGTGTTCGCGCCACTGAAATCGAAACATTTCAGCGCCAGACCGTCATATTGCCCAATTCGGAACTGATCAACGCCGCGGTCGGCAACTGGACCCATCGCAATCGCACAGCGCGCATTGAAATCGCTGTTGGTGTTGCCTATGGAACCGACGCCAGGCGTGTCCGGGATATCCTCATGACAATTGCAACCGAGCACCCGCTTGTTTTGAAGAACCCGGAACCCGCAGTCGTATTTACCAGTTTCGGCGAGTCGTCTCTTGATTTCGAATTGCGAATATTCCTGCTGGACGTGTTCGACCTGAACGTCGTGCAATCCGAGATCAGGTTTTCCATTCTTGATGCCTTTGCTGCCGAAAACATAGAAATCCCGTTCCCGCAGCGCGATATCACCATCAAGGGCGGACCGGTGGTCGAGGCTCTGGACAAGGCGCTGCCGAAAACCCGCAAGCCGCCGGCACGCGGCCGGTCGCGCCGAAGCGCTGATGAATGACCTGTTCACCCGCGGTTCATGGAAATGGTGTATAACCCCACCGTGCACAATGGTGCTGTCGATTTGCCGACGCACAAGAACTGGAGGCACAGATGAAGATCTTGTTGACGGGTTTGACTGTTCTGGCATTGACGGGCGGACAGGCGCTGGCTGCCAGTGCTGTCAATAAGGACAGTGAAGTCAGGGTATTGGTCGTCACCGAAGGGAGCGGACGCACAGAATTGCCGATTGCTTCCGGCGAGACCGTTGAATTTTGCCCCAATGGCTGCTTTGTCACCTTGCCCAATGGCGACCGCGAAGCGCTGACCGGCAGCGAAACCATCGAAATCGTAGGCGGCAGGGCCCGGATCAATTAGAACAGGCTCGCCCGGCAACCCCGGATTTCCCTGGAAAACACCATTTACCAATGATTAACGATCATTGGAATATTCCCGACCAAATGCCTGAATTGCCACGAAGTTAGCGGTATTTCAGTCTTTCCCCAGTACCACTTGCAAAACACAAAACTGGCACTGCGCAGTCTTGCGCCGGGGAAGGCTGGAGATGGATTCACGGACCGAAAGCAAGGCGATACCGCTTGCTGTCGATCTTGACGGAACATTGATTGCAACCGACCTGTTGTGGGAAGGCTTGTTCCTGTTGTTGCGGAAAAATCCGCTCCTTGTTTTCCTCATCCCGTACTGGATCTACCGCGGGCGGGGATACCTGAAAACGGAAATCGCATCGCGCGTTGATATCGATGCGGCATCCTTGCCCTACCGGCAGGATTTCCTCGACTTTCTCAGAAAACAACACGTATCGGGCCGGCATCTTGTTCTGGCGACCGGATCGCCGTGCAAGTTCGCCGATGCGGTCGCCGGCCATCTTGGCATCTTTGCCGAGACGATGGCGACTGATCGCACGGTCAACCTGACATCCGGCCGCAAATGCGCGGCCCTGGCTGCCAGGTTCGGCGACGGCGGGTTCGATTACGCCGGAAACAGCCATGCCGATATCAAGGTATTTGATGCTGCGCGAAAGGCGATCATCGTTGCGCCCGACAAGTCCGCGCGCCATTGGCAGAAAGAACATGGTGCAGACATTTTCGATTCGCAGCCGGCTAACTGGCGTATGATCGCCAAGATGTTGCGGATGCATCAGTGGCTCAAGAACACGCTGATCGCAGTGCCGCTGATCCTCAACCATGATTATGGCCGGTTCGACCTTGTCATGGATTGTGTTTTTGCATTTGTTTCATTCAGCGCAGCGGCGTCTGCGATATACATTCTCAACGACTGTTTTGACCTTACACTTGACCGGCGTCATCCGACGAAATCGAAGCGCCCGTTTGCCAGCGGTTCCCTGTCAATTCCGTTCGGCCTCGGCGCGATGGCTGTTTTGCTTTTCGTCAGTTTCGCGACTGCGCTGCTGTTGCCGCCACTCTTCTTGGGGGTGCTGACCTGCTATCTTCTGGCGACGACCGCCTATTCGATGTCGTTCAAGCGCATGCTGCTGATCGACGTGCTTGCGCTGGCTGGTCTCTACACGATCAGGGTTCTTGCGGGCGGGGCGGCAACAGGGATCGGGGTCTCATTCTGGCTCATCTCGTTTGCCGTGTTCTTCTTCCTGTCGCTTGCCCTGGTCAAACGCTATGTGGAGTTGACCGGCACCGAAATCGAGGAAGGCAAACGAATTGCCGGGCGTGGATATCGCGGAGAAGATCGTGAAGTCATCGCCCAGGCGGGCATGGCATCGGGGTTTTCGGCAGTGCTTGTGCTGGCGCTTTACATCGACAGTGACCAGGTGCGCGAGATGTACGCGCAACCGTGGATGATCTGGCCGCTGGCGCTGATCATTCTCTACATCATCATCCGCATCTGGGTGCTGGCGCGGCGTGGAGAAATGAACGACGATCCGGTCGTGTTTCTTATCTCCGACTGGCGCAGCCTGATCATGGTTGCCGGCGGCGCGGTGCTGGTTGCGGTTGCGCAACTGGCGGGAGCGGGGTTATGAGCAGCGCCTATCGAAGTTTCGGGATGCCGGACAGCGGACCGGGCATGGCGATTGCCGCAGGAAACGCCGTGAAAATGCTGAAAAGCGGCAAAATGGCGGATACTTCGCTTCTCGCTTACGGCAACGGCCGCAGCTATGGCGACAGTTGCCACAATTCCGGCGGACAACTGGTCGACATGCGATCTGCCAACCGGATACTTGCGCTCGATACAGAAACGGGTATCGCCGAAGTCGAGAGCGGTGTGCTGCTGAGCGACCTGATCGCCCATGTGCTGCCGTACGGATTTTTCCCGGCCGTCACGCCTGGCACGCAGTTTGTCACGATTGGCGGTGCGATCGCCAATGATGTGCACGGCAAGAACCATCACCGCCGTGGCACATTCGGGTGCCATGTGGAGTCGTTGAAGCTGCTGCGGTCCGATGGAAAAATACGCACCTGCAGTGCAGCCCGCAATTCCAAACTGTTTGCCGCGACCATCGGCGGCATGGGCCTGACGGGACTCATCGTGTCCGCCCGGATAAGGCTGATGGCGGTGCCCGGTGCCGATGTCATGGAACGTGTTACTCCGTTCTCGTGTATCGCCGAGTATATCGATATTGCCCGCCAGGCCGATGAGGCAAACGAATATGCAGTTGCCTGGGTAGACCAGCTTGCAACCGGCCGTTCGCTAGGCAGGGGGTTGCTATTGACCGCCAATCACATGTGCGACGGATATGGGCGCCATGGGCGCGTCGGGCGGATTTCGGTACCGGTGACACCGCCGTTCAGCGTCCTGAACCGCCCCTTTCTCAAATTGTTCAATGCCGCTTTCTATCATCGCCGAGCTCATGGCAGGCCAGCACCGCGGCGCAGCAGCTACCAGAAGTATTTCTATCCGCTTGACGGTATTGCAAACTGGAACCGCCTTTACGGTCCTCGCGGCCTTCACCAGCATCAAAGCGTCATTCCCGAAGAGGTTGCCGGCGAAATCGTGCCAGAGCTACTGGCGGCGGCGCGCACTGCAGGCCACGGCTCGTTCCTGACAGTCCTGAAACGCTTCGGCGACGTTCTGTCACCGGGTGTCCTGTCGTTTCCGCGACCCGGATATACACTGACGCTTGATTTTCCAAACAGCGGTATCCGAACAACGGAACTCATGGGGCGCCTTGACCAGATCACCGTCGAGGCGGGCGGTGCAGTCAATCCCTACAAGGACGCGCGCATGGCGGCGGGCGTGTTCGAACGGTCATTTGCAAACTGGCGCGACCTGGAGGCGCAACGTGATCCGGCCTTCATGTCAGATTTCTGGGCACGCACAGCGGGGCAGTTGGACGCAAAATGCGGGGTCCCGGCAATTGCTGCGGAATGAGGCAACGGGGCACAACTGGTTAATGAGAAATTGACAACAAAATCAGAAATTTAATTCAATTTCTTCACTGAAATTTTTGCATTTTCGAATAACAATTCGGGGGGCAGACGGGATAGGCAGATGAAATACATACCGTTCATACTTTTTACGGTGCTGACCAATGCGGCAGCGCAACTGATGCTGAAACACGGCATGATGACACTGGGAGAACTAAACTTTTCCAGTGTCAATCCGGTGGTCAAGATCTTGCAAATCGTATTCAGCCCGTGGGTGTTTTTCGGGCTGTCGACATTCGTCATATCAATGGCCTCACACCTTTATGTGCTTTCAAAGGTCGAACTGTCTTTTGCCTATCCTTTCCTCAGCCTCGCCTATGTCGCGGTAGCGGTATTTGCCTACTACCTGTTCAAGGAAGACCTGAATGCGCTGCGCATCGGCGGCATTGCATTCATTTGCATCGGTACTGTCTTGATCGCACAAAGTGGTGGTGCGCATGCATCCGATGACGCCCGCTCCCAAATTTCCACGCCGAGCCAAAAAGAGTCTGTCCAATGAAGCATATCCTGTTTGGCGGTGACGGGTTCGTCGGACGCCACCTTGCCCCGAAACTTCTCGCTGATGGTGAGGAAGTTGTCGTCGCCGATATCGTCAAGAGCGATCTGGCCCATTACGGGCGGGTGAAGTTCGTGCAATGCGACGTGACTGATTCAGCGACAATCGGCAAAGTTGGTATCAAGCCTGAAGACATGGTCTACAACCTGTCGGCCAAGATGCTGTCACCGTTGCAGATCAGGTCGAAGCGCCACGATTTCTTCTTCCCGGTGAACTATTACGGAACGGAGAACATCATCGAGGCGATGGCTCGGGTCGATGCACCCAACCTGGTCCATTTTACGACCGACATGATTTACGGGCACACGGTCGTTTATCCGATGACCGAGGAACATCCGGTCAATCCGCTGGGCGAATACGGCCTTTCAAAATGGAAGACAGAGGAACTGGCCGCCGAATGGCGCGAGCGCGGCATGAACATTTCGCTA